>NZ_JANAVL010000050.1:0-5642 GCF_024213455.1 Domibacillus sp. A3M-37
AAACCGATCATCTGAGCTGGTATGGCAGTGTTGCCATCTGGTAAAATAGGGGATATGGAAAGATCTGCGACTTTCAGATTTTTAGTACCGAAGACATTGAGATACCTATCCACAACTCCTTCTTGAATGCTCCTAGCCATCCTGCATTGTCCACCGAAGTGTTGAATATTGCGATATGCGGCTCTAACATATTTAGCGATCTCTGCTCTTTTTTCTGCCTCATTTGTCATTTCAAAGACATCTTCAGCAGGGTAGACCAGCTTATAAATCCCTTCAGGATCAAGTTTTCGAGCTTTCTTCATAATGTTGTAAATGTCAATATACTGATCGACCATGAATTCTAAGTCATTCGGATCTTCCAATGGATTGAGGCAAACGGATGGATAAGCTTCAGGATCGCTGTGAGCGGCCAAAATCTTTCCTCTGCTTTTCGGGTTATTGTCGAAAGGGCCAATACTCATCACATTCGTCTTTTTATTTGGATTAAACGACCAGTTGTTTTCGAAGACAACGGCTGGTGGAAGAAAAGAAGGTGTTATACTGCTATAAATTTGAAGGCGGCGGCCTCCTGTTTCATCTTCTCCTTTAAAAGCACCTAGTGGAAATGGCAGGTCAGGGTCAGCATCTCTCACTTCTAGAAGCCGGCTAGTCTCTACTTCAATCCCCACCCCACCAGTAAATTGCGATTGGAAGTTGTGTCCAACATTAGGGTTCTTTACTAATGTTGATACACCGATTCTGGCTAAATCCATAGAATTTCCGATTCCTGAACGTTGAAGGATGACCGAAGAAAAATTTCCTGCAGAAAGAACAATTCCTTTGTTCGCATAAGCCCTTTCGGTTATTCCATTCTTGACGTACTCGACACCGACAGCAACCTGAACTCCTTTTTGTTCTTTAAAAAGAATTTTATTCACTGTTGTTTTGGCGAAAATAGTCAGCTGTCTTCTGCCAACCCCAAATTCATCATTCTTGAACTCATTTCCTTGTGTAACCACATCATTATCTAAATATCCAGTTGCTGTTGAGGAACGAACAAATCTCCCGTTCACTATTTTATTCGTAGCCTGTGATTTATAAAATGTGCAATCTCTTATACCTGTATTGTAGTCTTCAACAATTGGGATATTCAAAACAGCTGATGTTGCTTGAGCTAAAGTAGTGACAAGTCCATCTTTGGGAATGATTTGCTGTCTCACAAAAATCGGGCCTTTTCTTCCTCGTTCTTCCGATTCCTGTGTGTTCCCTATATAAGTTTCATTTCTTTTGAATAAAGGACTAACAGTATCATATGCCCATTGAGGTCCAACAAGTTCTGCCCACTGATCATAAAGTTCACGGCTTCCTCTTACTGCATACATGGCATTATGTTCGGAGCTTCCACCAATTGCTCGACCGCTTGACATTCTTAGCTGGCTGTTAATATTAGGTTCTAAATTAGTCATCACATTAAACGAGTGTCTGTTATCGGTAGATAACAGGCCTGAGCCTGGGTTAGAAGCACTGCTTAACTCATTTGTCATGTTTGTCCCTGCCTCAAGAGTGAGCACAGAAGTTCTGGGATCATCTGATAATTCTTTTGCGACAACCCCCCCAGCGGTTCCAGCACCAATGACAATGTAATCAAAATATTTTCTTTCTTCTTTTTTTGACACATCATCATTCCTTTCAAGATAGAATAAACCATTCAACCTGTGCCCTTTGACCAATTTCAACATATGAATGCAGCGGAAGGTTTAGAATAGCACTCCCACTTTCTATCGTATTTTTTGCTGGCCCTCTAGTGGATAAATACTTTATTTAAAACCATGGAAACCTTGACCTTAAAGTGTTTTTTATTTTATGGATAACTTTATCGGGATAAAGAAGTCTTTTTTTAATTAATTAATTAACCAAAGGCTAATAAATTAAGCATTTTAGTTAAAAAGCAATAAAATAAAGCAAGGCAGTGGTATATTCACTATTTTTTCCCAAAACGGAGCGGCTGTAAATTGCAGCTGCTCCGTTTTGCTTGCTATCCCTAGGAATACATATTTGTTCAGACATAAATTAGGTTTGTAAGGGTGTGATAAGGAACACTTTTGCTTCATTTTCTTTCAATACATACATTCTATTTAGCAATTACTCCGTCCTGGGGGTAATTGTTTTCTTATTCTGTGGGCAGTTCAAAATATAAGATGTAACATTCAACTATAAACAAGAAAACAGGCGTCATTCCTTATATTTCAAAGGAGGGCGCCTGTTTTGGTTTGGCAGCTACTTGTTTAATACAACATATTGGACATATATGTTACATTAAACGTAACATAACAAATCGGAACGGAGGTATACCATACGAAAAATTTGAAAGTACTGCTTTATGGGAAATTATTAATAAAGGGATAGATGACCTTGTAGAAAATAACGATATTGAAGAAACGACACGTAGGGAATACATAGTAGGCTACCTTTGCAAGTTAATAAATGAATCAGTAACGACAAAATAAATAACTGGTGCTTGTTGAACTAATGGGGTGCGATAGTTGGATAGATGCATAAATAGCCATCTAACTAGGTGGCTATTTATTTGGGCCTGAAATCAACAACAAACGATAACAGAGCCAAAGAAATAAAAGTCACTTGTTGTCCGGCAGAAGCGAAATTTTCACTAGAGAAAGGTGCTTCCGCTAATGCTGACGTAGTTAAGATTTTAGATTCTTGCCTATATATTGTACAATCTTTCGTAATTCCGTAGAAGTAGGTCGTCCAAATGGGCTTGTTTGTCTCTGGTGATACAGCAGGTGTCCATTTTCATCTACAAGGAAATAAGCAGGTTCTCCATGAGTACCATGGTCCTCATAAGGGGCATCCTCACCATGATAGAAAACATCATAAGCTTTTAAAGCATCCAAATTTAAATCTGATAAAATCGGAAACGATAAATTGTTCTCCAATGACATCTTCTTTAAGTTTTCTAACTTATCCGTTGAAATCGTAATAAGATGTACATTCTTTCCTTCAAAGAAAGCCTTGCTTTCTTCAAGATCTTTAAGATCATGGACACATACAGGACACCAAGCTCCCCTAAAGAAAATAATTAGATTCCAGCTTTTATGATCCTTAAGATAAGATTCAAACGAAAAATCTTGTCCTGATATTTCAGGAAGTGTAAAATTTGGAACTTTTTCACCTAATTTAATTATAGCCATTTTGTATCCTCCTTTTACTTTTCATTTAATTATTACCCAAATCATATTATCCTATTCCGCTAAAGGGGCAGTTTAGTGGAAGTGAAAAACATTACTAAAAGGATTTGCTTACCTTGTGGTAATGATAAAAAAGACCTTCACACATAAAGGTCTTTGAAATCAACATTATTGTTTAACATAGCCATTAAAAAAAAGAAAAAATCAGAGAGCCATTTAGCCCTCTGATTAAATTAAATTAAATTATATTAATAATTATTAATAAAAAAATGTTGAAGAGTTTGTTATTACAACCCCTCGATAAAACCAATAACGATCATTAATGCAAAAATAATCATTATGTGGTTTAGAGAAAACACAAACATGAGAGTAGCCCACTTTTCACTTTCCATTCTTCTGAAATTAAAAATACCAAGCATTATCCAGACAAGGGTTAATCCAAACATGGCAAAAGCAATTAACTTGCTAAACGGAAAGAAAAGAAAAGAAACCATTAGCAATCCCAATAGATAGACAATAGCTTGAATTTTTGTACGGTATATTCCTTTTATAACCGGCAGCATCGGGACTCCAGCGGCCTTGTATTCATCTAACCGCCTAATCGCAATTGCGTAGAAGTGAGGAGGCTGCCATAAGAACATAAACAGAAACAATCCAATAGCTATGGGATGGAACATATCTGAAGATACGGCAGCCCAGCCGATTAGAGGAGGAACCGCACCAGAGAGGCTTCCTACCTCCGTATTATAAATTGTTTTCCGTTTTGTAAACATAGTATAAGGAAATACATACAAGAAAAACCCTAGAAACCCGATAAAAGCGACCAGAGGAGAGATAAGCAGCAAAAAAGCCAACCCACTTGCCAACAGGGCTATGCCCAGCCACAAAGCAAATTTAGGATTGACGGATCCATCTACAGTCGGCCTGTCCTTAGTTCTCTTCATAACAATGTCAATATCTTGGTCATAAAAATTGTTAATCGCTCCAGAACCGCCGACGACAAACGCTGTTCCTAATATGGCTAAAATAATGGTTGAAATGTAATCAGTAAAATTTAGGTTATATATATATAACGCCAAACTTAGTCCCGCACACATCCCCATTAAATTCGAATTAATAATCCCAGTTTTTACAATTGCTTTTATTACTTTCCATGAAAAATATTGCTTCACAGATCGTCCATCCTTTGCAACTGCTTCGGTGTTTTGCAATTTCTTTCTTCCTTTCTAACTATCTGCTGATTTTTTGAAAGATAGAATGTGTGTTACCAAAGAATTATCTAAGAAACATAAGAATCATTTACTATTTTAACATATAAAAATGCAAAGTTTTTTCTTGCTACTGATTAAATGTGACAATTAAAAAAACCTTTATTCTTCAAAAGAATTGATAGTGTTTTCAATTAAGTTACGCAAATGAAAATAAGGACACGGCAAGAGGACCACAGCATTGTGCCACGGTCTCCCATTACTTTTCTGTTGCAGCTTTTATTTTCCAAATATAAATAAGGAACAGTACTACAACACCACTTATAACATCGAGTATTATGTCCATTAGTCTTCCATTTCGTTCTGCAATAAAGGCTTGATGTATTTCGTCCGCAAACGCAAATAAAGCCGTAAAACCTCCTGTTAAAAGATAAGGGCTTCTTCTTTCAGGCAAATTTAAATTTAAATAAATCAAAAACGCCAATAATCCAAAAAACCTAACATGAGTTAGTTTGCGGATAACAAATTCACCCTCTACTTATTTCTGGGCTTTGCCCTTCACGAAATTGAAACAGGGGTACTCTTTCGGTAAAATCTGATAGAAGAAATGATAAGCATTAATCAGGGAAGCTGCCCCGAATCTGCAAAAGAACTTACTTTGTTTGATTTTTATCAGATAAATCGAGATCCCAACGTTCTTCGATTAATTTGGTTCCAGTCCATTCTTCATTTGGTTTTTCTTCAGTTAACTTAAAATGATATTTTTGATAGAGATAGCGGGCTGTTTTTAATGTGCTTATCGTCCATAAAAACACATGCTGATAGTTTTGTTCTTTACAGAAATGGAGAGCCGTCTCCATAAGCTTTTTACCTATGCCCCGGCCTTGATAATGATTATCTAAAATAAACCACCGCAGCTGTACTATTGTATCACTGGACTTCGTAATGGCAATTGAACCCGCAATTTTACCATTCACTTCTGCAACCTATAACTCGCCTCCCTTGGTATTGTTCATAAATTCTGTTAAACCTTTCATAACATAGTATTCAAACATCTGATCGAAGTTATATGTCTTATCGTATAACCTTCCATTACTTATATGTTTTCCGTAAAATAGAAATGTTTCTCGTGGGATAAGATTGATTCCTAAACGAAAAAAAGAACAGCTTCTGCTGTTCTTTTAGTTTGCCTGGCGGCGTCCTGCTCTCACAGGGGGAAACCCCCAACTACCATCGGCGCTGAAGAGCT
>NZ_JANAVL010000051.1:0-5481 GCF_024213455.1 Domibacillus sp. A3M-37
AATCTTTCCCCTGTTGAATATCGTGTGAAGGCTATGTAGCTCTTTATGAGTGTCTACTTGACGGGGGGCAGATCATGTTATTTTGTTGCATTAGAAACGCTCCCGATTTTTAAAATCTGGGGCGTTTTTGAGCTGCTCATACTTCATGATTTGGCGCGGCTATTTGATATTGAAAAACGTGAGTCTGAGTCATATCTTGCTGCGTAGATACTGCATTCGCTGAAGCTCCTTAATATAAAAAGCGGTCCCTGTGGGGTGACCGCTTTCATAGTTATAGGAGGTGTCCTTGTGGTTGGATTATACCACTTGGTCATATATCATATGCTTTATACTAAAAATGTCGAGGGCGGCTATCCCTAAAATCAAAAAAGCAGCCTCGGAGTAGCAGCCGCTTAATTAGATATACGAGGTGATGGAGTGATGTATGACACAGTCTTATCGTATGTATTCGTATTAGAAAAATGAAAGGATAGCTGCTAACGCAGAAGTGTGACAGAGGCGTCCAATCTAGTAACAAAAATAGGAGGAATCAGGTACAGTGATTTTTCAACATAAAAAATCGACTGCAGTGAAGACAGCCGTGTAAAAAGTGAGGATGCCATTCCTCTATCAGTAGTAACGACGGCCACATCCACGTGGATAGCCCGGGTCGACGACGACATTTCTTGTAATGGGCTGGTAAATATGCCGCGGAACATTGACAATATGCTGCCGGTTAACGTGTACAATCGGATGAATATAAGGAACCTCACGGGGAATGTAGGAATCATGGTACACACATCGCGGTGGGCAGACTATTGGTCTCGGACAACGCATGAAAAATCACCTCCTATTCTAATAAATAGAGGCATCACCTTTTAGAAAATGATGCCTGATCCGTATACGAAGAGAACATTAACAATAACCGCCGTAACCACCAGCAAACGATGCGCCAATAATAATTAAAAGAATGAACAGAACGACCACTAATGCAAAGCCGCTTCCGTGTCCGCCATATCCTGCTCCTGCTACTGCACTCATTAATTTTCCACCTCCTTAACAAAAAGGTAGTGAAGCCATTATATAAATCAATGTCTTTTAATTGACCTATTCTATAAGATATGAATAGAGAAACGTATTCGATTAAGCGTTTGCCTCCACTGATCATCTTTTTTTGTGAAAGAGGATAGTTGCCTCGTTTCATCGGTATCATGAGGGTCCTGCGCCGGACGTAAAAAAGCGGCCCTTTTGCGGAGGCCGCTTCGCTAGTTATCGGAGGTTTCCATGAGCGAAGTTATTTCTTTCTAATTTTATCGTAGGCCTTATATTAAAACGTTGAACGACAGGATACCCAGTGCGTAGCCATTTTTCAACGGTACATTCATTAATAACGCCAGTATATGTGCGGATAGATCGTTTTAGTCCGTAATCACGACGGAAATCAACAGGCAGCAGACGAAGCAAGCCGCCAAAGCATGACAAAGAGCGCCATTTCTAAGCGATTGAGAACTCCGGGGATGGAATCGCTGAAATGGCGCCGGATCATTTAAATTAGCAACCACCCATCATTGTAGCGCCAACAATGATTAGAAGAATGAACAACACTACAATCAGCGCAAAGCCGCTGCCGCCACCGCGTTTGTAACCGCCGCCGCAACCGCAACCGCACCCAGGACCGTGACCGCCATAACCGCCGTAGTAACCACCCATATTATTTCAACTCCTTTACAGAAAGGTAGCGAAACAATTATACAAATCAATGTCTTTTAATTGATCTATAATAATTGGATCCATCTTACAGGATATGAACAAAGGAACGTATTGGATTGAGCACTTGTCTCTACTGATAGTTTTTTTGTGAAAGAGAATAATAAGTTGAATCGTTTATGCAGGCACAGGCCGTCCGCTGGATCATCCGGCACTTTCGGCCGATGTAAAAATGTTGGTGCAACCAATAAATACACAAAAGACCGGCTCCCGAAGGAAACTGGTCTAGATTAAAGTTAATAATATAAGCCCGCTTTATGGTGTCTATAAGGCGCATAAAAAAAGCTGCGGAAAGCTCCGCAGCAAAAGAAGATGGGGTTGAGTAGTACTGTGCTAGTTGTCAGAGGTTCACATTGCAACATTATCATTCGGTAAATTTATTATATGCCTTATATTAAAACGTTGAACGGCAGGTTACCCAGTATGTAGCCATTTTTTTACGGTACATTCATCAATAACGCCCGCTGATAAAGGTGAACGAATATCAAAAAAAGTGACCATTGTACGGTGGTCACTTAATGAGGTATACGAGGTGATGGACACTGTCTTATCTTATGTATACGTATTAGAAACGTGAAAGAGCGTAGCTACTTGGTGTGATAGCTACTTTTAAACATACGTATTAAAGGAAAGTTCAACAAGGATGCCCCTTGCCTAATCAATATATGTGCGGCTGGATCGCTTTATTTATCGGATCCCGGACGCAAAAAAGGCCGCGGAGGAATACCGCAGCAAAGGGGTAGATAGAGAGAACTAGCATGTAACGTGTAGTAAGGAGCCACACTGTCGCATGTTAATCGTTACCCGCTGTTGCGGAAATATAAACCATGATTGCACAATTTTTGGCATTATTCCGCAAAATACGAGCGTTTGTGGCACCGGACAGCCTGCGATAAGGTAATACGGCGTAACGAATAGCGCTATACACCTGCACGAGGGTCTGGACGGACGTAGGGGTCTAAAAACTCAGGGGGTGCGGTTTATTGCCGAACATTTCCGTAATACGGCCGATTCCAGGGGGTTCGGTAGCAATCCGTTTATGCAGGATCGTATGCAGCCGAGTGTCCATCGTTAGGCATCCGGCCGTCCACCGGCCGTCGCATTACATTACGCCAATATCAGAGGTAAACGTAGGCGTACCAACGGATCAGCGTACATCATGCATAAAATAACCATCTTTTAGTTACTTATAATAACAAAGTTACATTAAGTGAATATTTGGTGCAACAAGGATTAAACTAACTTTAAAGTTTACATAAGATCAGGCATGAGTAGTTGAAAAACGCCCCAGATCTTTAGAGAGTCTAAGGCGTTCCAAATGCAACATAAATGCTATTATGTTGTATTTACAACACTCCCTTTTTTAGAATCGGGGGTGTTTTTTTGCTGCTTATATTAAATGGTGCAGGTTTTGGCAGTACTGCAAGTTTGTGTATACAATTGATGGGTTTAGAGGTATATTTTACTAATAAAACGACAAGGTGATCATAATGAAATATACCGGAAGAATAATAACAGCAACGTTAGTCTTTATCATTAACTGTTCATATATAAGCTATTACTTTGTAGTAAAGGGACATGTAGAAATCATTGAAAAAATAGGATTGCCGGTAATGGTTTCTATTGCCTGGTGGTTTGGCAAACAGTATGATAGAGCCAAGTTTTTTTCTGAAAAGGACCCTTTAACTGAAGTTTATAACAGAAGGTTTGTTTATAAATCATTCTCTAAAATGGCCAGTAAATCAAAAAAGGATAATAGCAAGATCAACATCTTGCTTATAGACATAAATAACTTCAAGAAGATAAATGATACGTATGGTCATGAAGAGGGAGATGCCGTTTTAAAAGCAGTATCTACTACTCTTCTTGCCAATCAAAATAAATCAGAAATCATTGCAAGATGGGGTGGAGATGAGTTTGTCATTGTATCCCGATCTGATGTTTATAAAGATCAAGCAAAGATCATTGAAAAAATTGAATGTGCAGTAACAAAAGAATTGGGAAAATGTCCGGAAATTACGCCTGATTTAGGTATAGCAATAGGAGTGGCTGTATATCCAGACGAAGCAAGAACGCTAAATGAATTAATCAGTATTGCTGACAGTCACATGTATAAAGTAAAACGGAAGAATCAGAAGCCAAAAACATGGATCTAACAGCCGGTATATACTAAAAATGAAAGAATAAAAAGCGGGGATGAATGCAACATAAATGATATTTTGTTGCATCAATAAAAAGCGCTCAGAATGCCTTTTGGCTGCTTCTATTTAGATTAAAGTGAATAGAATTCATTAACTGTTTTTTTATTTAAATGTTAATATTGGAATAAAACGGTAGGTGAATGAGTGATGAAACTAAGATTAGAATTATTTGTTGAAAATATTGAGAAATCAATTGAATTCTACAGGGATGTTTTAGAATTTAATGTGTCAAAAGAAGCTGATAAAGATTATGTTCCAGTTGAACATGGGGATGTCATATTAGGTTTGGGAGGAATGAAAAATTTGCCTGAACAACATCCTCTTAAAGTTAATAATCATAATCAGAAAAATGGTTTAGGAATTGAGATTGTTTTGGAAGTTGAAGATATAAATGCTTTTTATAGCAAAATAGTTTCAAAAGGTTATCCCATCGAAACTGGGTTATCTAAAAAACCTTGGGGTTTAGAGGATTTCAGATTAATGGATCCAGACGGCTATTATTTGAGAATTACATCAATAGCAGATGAATAAGGCCTGTTTGAGAGTGCTTAATCAACAGGCTGTCCCTGCTATTGACCAGTAAAGCGTAATGCAACATAAATGCAATTTTGTTGTATTGAAAACGCCCCGGCTGCTTTTAATAGCTGGGGCATTTAATGTGCAGTATAGACGTACTGTTGAGTAACAGTTTGAGTTGTTGTGCTTTTAATGTTTTAAGAACTGTTAAACGTCAGTATTGATTTTTTATCAAAAGGAAAAAAGCCGGTTTTTAGTCCGGCTTTTCTGTTCCTTTTTGAACTAACGATACCGTTTACTTTAAACATAAAACCCTGCTCCTGATGGCTTCCCTTTCTTTCCTATAATTATATTGTTTAGTTTCTGAATGATAACCCTTCTTCCTCTAATGCAACACTAAGTTTAGGTAAAGATGATGGTCCCATTCCGTGTAATTGCAAAATCTCTTTTTCAGTAAATTTAGATAGTTGTTCCAGAGTCGTAATTCCATTGTTTTCTAATGCTCTTTTTGCTGGTGCTCCAAGTCGTGAAAGAAAGCCACTGTTAGGTTTACGTTCTTTCTCACAAGTCGGGCAGCTTGGACAGTCGCTACTTTTATAGAATTGGTGCCCCTTATCGCAAGTTCTTAAAGTTTTTGGAGTGGTCATTTATACACGGCTCCTTATAAAAAATTATTTTTAACAATCCTTTACCAAACGGATTTCTTTTCCTATACTATACTCTTTTTATGTAAATTTAATAATTTCATACTTTGACGTTAGTTTCACTGACTCATTTATTCCACAATTCTGCTTAGTTAGTTAAACAAAAAAATCTATATTATCCTTGAATGAGCTTTCTTTTAATTAAGTTATTGAAAAGCCTTTTACTCAACAGTATGGGTCTACTGTTGATCAGTAAAACAGAATGCAACATAAATGTTATTTTGTTGTATTTCATTTAAAAACCCCCGACGTTTTAAAACGTCAGAGGTTTTTTTGATGTTTCAGAAAGTTTTCTTAATTGGATTTCTTCCTTT
>NZ_JANAVL010000052.1:0-5225 GCF_024213455.1 Domibacillus sp. A3M-37
AGCCATTGAGGATGAAATTAGAAAAACAGCTTAAGACTTAATTTTTTTGTGTCCAAATTATTGACTCAAATCCATTATTAGAAATCACAAATAAATGAATATAACATAAATACAATTATGTTGTATTAGAAAAGCACTTGATCTCTATGATCAAGTGCTTCAGACTGTAGACAAAGCAGCCATAATGGCTGCTTCTTTTTATATATGCCGGATACCGAGAACTGCTTCAGCTATATTTACTGCATGATCCCCCATACGTTCAAGGTTCGAGATAATATCAACAAAGACAATACCGGCCTGCCCTGTACATTCTCCCTCATTCATGCGCAATATATGCTGCTTACGAAGTTTCCGTTCCATTTTGTCAATGAGCTCTTCCTGCTCCGTCACTTCACGGGCAAGATCCAAATCAGTTGAATCCAGAGAACGGATTGCCTTAGAAACCGTTTCAATTGTTAACTTAAACATTCTATCCAGATCAGCAGATGCCTGCTCTGAGATCAGGACTTTGTTCGTCTGCTGATATTCAACAAGCTCACAAATATTCTCAGCGTGATCGCCGATGCGTTCAATATCCCGAACGGCGTCCATCAATGTTGAGTGTCGTTCTGACTCGGCACCGCTCAGCTGCTTCGAACCAATTTTCACAAGATACTCCGTAATTTTTTGATCCAGATTATCAATTGCGTCTTCCAGCTGTCCCGCTGTTGAAGCATGCTTTTGATGCTTCGTTTTCAAAAATTGATGTGTTTCTTCCATTCCTTTAACTGCATATTCACCCATACGGACAATTTCGTCTTTTGCCTGACCCAGGGCGATTGAAGAAGACTGTTCAATAAAAATAGGATCAAGATGCTTCGGCTTATATTCAACAATTGAATCCTGGCCAGGAATGAGTTTTGTCACGATCATTGCCAGCAACGCAACAAACGGCAATTGAATCAATGTATTGGTTACGTTAAATGTGCCGTGCGCGAACGCAATGGTCATTTCCGGATTTAAATTCATTGATTCTTGCAAATAGCTTACAAACCTAGTATATAGCGGCAAGATTATTAGAAAAATAATTGCCCCGATTATATTAAATAAGACGTGGGTTGCCGCAGCCCGTCTTGCTGCAACTGAGGCACCTATTGATGCTAGAACTGCTGTGATCGTTGTACCAATATTATCACCGAACAATACAGGAAGCGCGGCATTAAGATCCAGGAGCCCTTCTGCAAAAAGCCCCTGTAAAATCCCGATAGTTGCACTTGAGCTTTGCACAATCATGGTGAAAACTGTTCCAACAAACACTCCTAAAATCGGGCTTGAAGCCATATTTACCGTTAATTCATGAAAAGCATCCAGTTCACGAAGCGGCTTCATACCGCCGCTCATTAGTTCAAGGCCATAGAAAAGCGCACCGAATCCAAAGATAATCCGACCGCTATTGTTTACTTTTTTATTGGCAAAGAAAAAGATCAGCATTGATCCTAAAGCAAGAATCGGCAAGGAATATTCACCAATATCAATCCCAATAATAAAGGCCGTTACAGTCGTGCCGATGTTTGCACCCATAATGACACCGATAGCCTGTCTCAGCGTCATAAATCCTGCACTTACAAGACCGACAGTAATAACGGTTGTGCCCGAACTGCTTTGAATTAAAATTGTTACAAGAATCCCGGCAAGCACTCCCATTAGCGGGTTTGTCGTAAAACGATCTAAAATTTCACGAAGGCGGTCGCCGGCAGATGCCTGCAATCCATCACCCATCTGTTTAATTCCGTATAAAAATATGCCAAGGCCGCCCAAAAATTGAAACAGCATCTCTTGGATATTGATTTCCATCTCTTCAACTCCAGTCCCTAATTTTCGACAAAATTCTCCCTTATTATGAAGAAGAGATAGGTTAAAAGAAAGGGTCTATACACTAAATTTACAATTCATTAATAATTAAATCATTATATTACGAAAAGATTACAAATTGTAATAATTATTACATTTACTGCTTAAATAGATTCTCCTGGATGACTACAATACAGACGGTTTGATTTATCAGGAAAGGACCGATTGAATGCCTTTATTTAAGAAATTTATGAAAGTCTTCGTTTTAAAGATGATGTCTGCAGGCTTTTTTGTACAGTAACTTTTTGAAGGAATGAATAGGAAAACCTTCTTATATAATGAATTAGTACAAGCCTTCATTTTTCTCGAAATAAACAATAAAATGCTTTTTCATTACGTCAGCGTGGAGGAGGGACCTCTTGCTCTTGCTCTTTGTTTTATTCGGAACAGCTGCTGCCGCTACCGTATTAGCAGCCATTGCACTATCCAATTATGCAGATGCACTAAGTGAGAAAACGTCACTTGGCGGAATGCTTGTCGGAACGGTCCTGCTGGCAGGCGCCACCTCACTGCCCGAAGTAACAACAAGCATTTCCGCCGTTTTTCTTGGAAACCCGGATATCGCAGTTGGAAACATGCTAGGGTCAAACATATTTAACCTTTTCATTATAGCGAGCTTTGACTTATGGTACCGGAAAATACGCTTGTACCAGTCTGTGGGCCATGAGCATAGATATACAGCCGGGCTTGGATTGGTCCTTTCCTTAATGGTACTTCTGGCTTTGATACGGCAGTCGGACTATGTGATTTACGGAGTTGGAGTAGATTCTTTGTTTATTGTACTCATTTACGGTCTAGGCCTATGTATCATCAGTAAAATGATCCAAGCATCCCACCTTGAACAGAATATGGCTGCCAATGACTCAGCTGCTTTATCCGATAAAACCCCGTTTTCGCTCAAAAAAACAATAGTCGGCTTTTTCATTATGGCCTTGCTGATCACTGCAGCAGGAACGACGCTTTCTTTTGTCGGCGATGAAATTGCACGAGTCACTGGAATTGGGTCAAGTTTCGTCGGCAGCTTTTTCTTAGCGGCCACTACTTCTATGCCTGAAGCCATTGCTGTGCTTGTTGCTCTCCGCTTAAGAAACGTGAATCTAGCTCTCGGCTCTATACTCGGCAGCAATATCTTTAATATGCTGATTTTAACAGCATCTGATGCGTTTTATCGTGATGGTCCCATTCTTTCACATGTTTTACCCATCCATCAGGTCACAGCGTTGTCTTTATCCGTTTTGTCTTTCGTTTTAATACTGGCGCTTAGTCGAAAAAAAGAAGTTTCTTCTATAAGCTATCTTCTCCCTTCACTGCTGATTATTGCAGGTTATTTCTACTCATCTTATAGAATTTTCCTTGGATAGAGAGAGGGATCTGAATCGCCTTCATTTTTGATTTCTACATTGTATTTCCTGAATTGTAAGAGATCCCTTATTTTTTTATCTAAATCAACAATAAAATTTAACACAGCTTTTATTTTAAATATTCGGATGCAACATAAATAATTTTTGTTGTATTAGAAATGCCTTGAATGTTAAACATCCAAGGCATTTTTTTAGCGTACTTCATTGCTTATTCTAAAATAAATAAAATTTTAAATAGGAATTACCCGATAATTACCCGTTCTTTTGGGTAATGGTAATTCTCTTTTGGAGTTCCTTTGCTGAATAAAAAGATGAAGGACAAAATTCCGATCCGGCCGATAAACATCAACAGGATAATAACAACCTTCCCTGGAGAGCTTAATTCTGGCGTGATACCCATTGATAACCCTGTGGTACCAAATGCAGAACTTACTTCAAATAAAATTTCCATCAGGGAAAAGGGTTCAGTTGCAGAAAGAAAAATGGTAGCGATAAAACAGATAAAGAAAGCCGTAAAGCTGACCACAAATGATTTTCTTACATCTTCTATATGTAATTCACGCTTAAATACCTTTGTGTTTTGGTATCCTTTTGCGAACGAGTAAAGAAACAAGAGGTTCACCGCAAAAGTGGTGGTCCTGACGCCTCCTCCAACCGAACTGGGAGAAGCGCCAATAAACATTAAGAAGCAGATCACCAGCAAGGTAGGTTCAGAAAACTCACTAACGTCCATAGTAGCCAGCCCGCCGTTTCGTGTTGTAGCCGACTGAAACAAGGCGTAAAAGAAGGATTCATGCCAGCTTTTATCTTCAAAAAAATGATTGGCTTCTAATAACAAAATCATTATAGTTCCAAATACAAGCAGCGAAAAGAAGGTGATAGTTGTTAATTTTGTATATAAAGAAAAAGAAGGTCCTGATTTCTTTTTTTTGCTGGTAATATAATTTTTCACTTCGATCAATACAGGGAAACCAATGGCTCCCAGCGTTAACAGGATGATGTGAACAAATTGGACAAAGTAGTCCTGGGCAAATGGAACAAGTGAACTGCCTGTGATATCAAACCCCGCATTGGTCGTGGCACTGACCGCCGCAAACAGCCCCTGAAAATAGGCTTCCTGCCAGGTTGGAAAATAGTTCAGAAAATAGGTACCGAGTATCAGTGTGCCAATCAACTCTATCAGGAGAATAATCGCGAGAATCTGTCTCATAAGATTGACCAGTCCGGACAGCTGAGACTGGTTTTGATCAGTCATGATTAACTGTCTTTCCTTTAAACCAATCCTCTTTCGGGCAAGCATCCAAATGAACGTACCGAGTGTCATAATGCCAATGCCGCCAAACTGCAGAATAAACATTAAGATAAAAATGCCCGCTGTACTGAATGTATCTGGTGTGGAAACAACGGCTAGTCCTGTAACACTGATGGCACTTACAGCTGTAAACAGTACATCTAGAAAGGTTAAGTGTACGCTAGGTTTCAACGAAACAGGCAAACTAAGCAGGCCTATAGAAATGATGGTTGCGATCAGATAAAAAGCTACAATGATTTGAGGGGGCTTTAATGCGTTTTTTCTTATAATTCTCATAAAGAAATAGAACTCCTTTGCTCATTAACTACCCCCATTATAAGCATAACTTTAGGCAGAAGCTATCTAGCGGCTAACTAGTGTGTCTTTATCAGCATGTTTGTACTTTAATGCAATTAAGTTACATTCAGATTGACTGTTAAATTAAAATTTGGAGGTTAGATCATGCATGAAATTATAAAATTATTGGATACAAATAAAAAAGGCGTAGAGGAATCTGCGATAAGAGCAACAGAACAAAAGTTGAATATTCGTTTCCCGGATCAGTACGTCCAATTGTTTAAATTGGCCAATGGTTCTGAAGTTGGAGAATGGACTTTGTTTCCCATCAAAGACCCTAAAAATATGAAAAAAACGTGGGACGACGTGGTTAGACAAAACGAGGA
>NZ_JANAVL010000053.1:0-5072 GCF_024213455.1 Domibacillus sp. A3M-37
CTCATAAATAGACGACAAATTTAGTCAAAGGACATTTGTTTCTATTCACCGAACTTAAAACATAAGTGAACAACATATTTGGAAACCTTATCGAAACCTGCCACACACCTTTAGAATAGCGTCATATTAAGCTTTTTGTAAGAAATTCTAAGGCGCCTGCTTATGCAAAAAAAGATTGAAGATAGTCTTATTGTTTAAAAGGGAAATGTCTTTTGAAGAAGAATTTTTAAACATAAAAAGAAGTGATAAAATGTCGGCAAATGTCCGTTGTCGGATCTGCCAAGAATTTATTAAGGAATTGGATGCTGTCGCAGTGACCAAGATTCACAGCATCGCATATGTTGCGTGCAATCCAGCTGATTTAGGTGAGGGGATTGAAAAAGAAGGGGGCTTTCGAGAGCGAATGGAGAAGAATAAATCCAATTAACGTTCTTAAAAGGGGCTAAATATGACAGTTATTACAGATGAAGACAGAAAAACCGTTCACGATTATATCATACACAATCTAACCATGCGAGACCTGCAGAGTGAAAGAAAAGAGGCTGACAAATCGAATGTAAAAATGAAAAGAGTCTATTTATCAGCTTATCAGTATCAGGAGATCCAAGCTCTAAAACGATTAAGAGAATTGAGACAAGAGATGAACCGGCGGGGAATAAGAGTCGTTTGGGAACAAGTGGCAGATCAAGATATTCTAGAATTCCGTTACTTATGCCGCGGAGTTCCATCGCATGTATGCTTAGAAAAGAAGGAGCTTCATAAGCTTATCGAAGAAAAGCAATTCGAATGGCTGCGCTGAGCAGCCTGCATAAAATTATTCAACAAGGAAAAAGAAACCTTCGGAATATAAAAGCACTTTGATCCAGTATGGTGAACTGGACCAAGGTGCCTTTAATTAAGAACTACCGTCCCTTGTGGCGGTAGTTCTTAATTAAAGGCAGTAGTCGTTATCGTTATCGCGGCGTTCTTTCTTCCGGTCGTCATCATCGTCGTCGCGGCGCTTTTTCTTTCAATCGTCATCATGATCATAGTAACCCAAAGAAATATCACTTCATTCTTAAAATTGCCAGGTTTCAATCAAATAACTGGCACCTTTCATCGTATGATTTCTTTCAAAACCTGATGTAGGATTTTTAATTTTTTAACACCAGCTCTGACACCTGCTAATGAAAAATGTTGAGTGATAATAATTGCTGCTATGTTGCGTTCAGATCTGAACTTTATGTCTTATATTTTTTGAACTAATCACAGAATAAAAAAGCAATTACCTTCGGACGAAGTAATTGCTAAATTGAATATATGTGTTGAGGGAAACTGAATCAAAAGTGCGCTGTAATACTACACCTTTGCAAAACAATCTATGCTTGAACAAATATGTATATTCCTATGGGTACCAAGCAAAAAAGAGTAGCTAGGAACAAAATGCAGCATAATCTTTATGTTGTATTCGAAACGGAACCATATATTTAAAGAAGACTGTTCAGTTCACTGAACAGTCTTCTTTTTTTGAAATCGCGGAGGAGATTTCCCCTTTATTCTAGGCTCATTGGGCTGCAAGAATTCTTACTTTTACATACATTGGAGGTGGGATAAGCTCCTTTCCAGCTATGAATCATAGCATGTTAAGGGCTAGATATTTTTTCAAGGGAAGCAGGTGAAAACCTGAATAAAAATAATATGACTTTTTAGAAAGGATGTTTTTAATGAAAAAGCTTACTGCTATCCCCCGGCCGAAAACATATGGCCCATTAGGCAACCTTCCATTAATCGATAAAGATAAACCAACTTTATCGATGATGAAACTTGCAGAAGAATATGGGCCCATCTTTCAATTAGAACTTCCGACAGGTAAGCTTGTAATGGTTTCCGGTCATGAACTGGCCGCAGAGGTATGTGATGAATCCCGCTTCGATAAAAGTGTGGGTGGGCCTTTGAAAAAGATTCGTCCTTTTATGGGAGACGGCTTGTTTACCAGCCGGACCGATGAACCAAACTGGAGAAAAGCCCATAACATTCTTATGCCTACATTCAGCCAGCGGGCCATGAAAGATTACCATGACATGATGGTTGATATTGCCGTCCAGCTTGTTCAAAAATGGGCGCGGCTCAATCCGAATGAAACGATAAATGTGCCGGAAGATATGACCCGCCTGACGCTGGACACAATTGGGTTGTGCGGATTTAACTATCGGTTTAACAGCTATTACAGAGAAACACCGCATCCCTTCATTACAAGCATGGTGCGGGCTCTTGATGAGGCAATGCATCAGTTACAGCGCCTGGATGTTCAGGACAAGCTTATGCTCCGGACAAAACGCGAATTTCAGCACGATATTCAAATAATGTTCAGCTTAGTCGACAATATGATTGCAGAGCGTAAAGCCCGTGGAAATCAAGAAGAAAAAGACCTGCTTTCCCGTATGTTAAATCTAAAGGACCCAGAGACTGGAGAAAAGCTTGATGATGAAAATATTCGTTTTCAAATCATTTCATTTCTCATAGCCGGCCATGAAACAACAAGCGGTTTGCTTTCATTTGCTCTTTACTTTTTATTGAAAAATCCTGATAAGCTGAAAAAAGCATACGAAGAGGTGGATCGGGTACTCACAGGGCCCACACCAACGTACAAACAGGTCCTGGAGCTTAAATACGTTCGCATGATTTTAAATGAAGCACTGCGTTTGTGGCCAACAGCACCCCAGATCAGCTTGCGTGCAAAAGAAGATACAGTGATTGGCGGCAAGTATCCAATTAAAGAAAGGGAAACGGTAGCGGTGCTGCTTCCGCAGCTGCATCGTGATAAAGAGGCGTGGGGCGATGATGCAGAAGAATTCCGGCCAGAACGGTTTGAAGACCAAAAAAAAGTGCCGCATCATGCGTATAAGCCATTTGGAAATGGCCAGCGGGCATGTATTGGTATGCAGTTTGCCCTTCATGAAGCGACTCTTGTTTTAGGCATGCTTCTCCAGCATTTTGAGTTTATTGATCATAAAAATTATGAGTTGGACATTAAACAATCTTTAACACTAAAGCCGGGCGATTTTACAATACAAGTTCAGCCGCGCAAACAAGCTGCTTTCCATTCGTCTACCTCTGTGATAGAAGAAGGGGAATCTGACAGCAAGATGGAGAAGAACCGAAGAGTTCAAAACTCTTCCATTCTGGGCTTTAATAACTGGCCGCTGCTTGTTCTGTATGGGTCGGACAACGGAACAGCCGAGGGAGTAGCGCGAGAGCTAGCTGATACGGTGGTCCTGCACGGTGTTCGTACAGAAGTGGTGCCTCTTAATGACCGGATTGGCGCCTTGCCAAAAGAAGGAGCGGTCTTAATCGTCACTTCTTCTTATAATGGGAAGCCGCCAAGTAATGCCGGACAGTTTGTACAGTGGCTGGAAGCAGTAAAACCAGGTGAACTTTCCGGTGTTCAATATGCGGTGTTTGGCTGTGGAGACCACAACTGGGCCAGCACGTACCAGAACGTTCCAAGGTTTATCGATGAACAGCTTGCTCAAAAAGGAGCGGTTCGGTTCTCTACTCGTGGAGAAGGGGATGTAAGCGGAGACTTTGAAGAGCAGCTAGATCATTGGAAACAAAAAATGTTGTCAGATGCTATCGAAGCCTTTTATCTAAAACTGAATAACAATGTAGAGAAGGAACAGAGCACATTGAGCCTGCAGTTTGTGAAAGGAATCGGAGGGTCTCCTCTTGCCCAATCCTACGAAGCGGTTTACGCTTCTGTGGTGGAAAACCGGGAACTACAGTCAGCAGGAAGCGGCCGAAGCACCCGCCATATTGAAATAACTCTGCCGGAAGGTGTGACCTATCGGGAAGGAGACCACCTTGGTGTACTTCCTGCAAACAGTCAGGAAAATGTCAAACGTATTCTTCAAAGATATGGATTAAATGAAAACGACCAAGTGATGCTTACAGCAAGCGGCCGCAGTGCAGCCCATCTGCCTTTAGACCGGCCAGTGAGTCTGCATGATCTTCTCACCTATAGTGTAGAAGTACAGGATGCGGCAACAAGAGCACAAATACGGGAGCTTGCCGCATTTACGGTCTGTCCGCCGCATAAACGAGAACTGGAAGCTTTACTCGAAGAAGGAGTGTATCAGGAACAGGTATTACGCAAACGTGTTTCCATGCTCGATCTTCTGGAAAAATATGAAGCATGCGAAATGCCATTCGAGCGCTTTTTAGAGCTTTTACGTCCCTTGAAACCGCGCTATTATTCCATCTCCAGCTCTCCTAAGGTGAATCCAGAACGAGTGAGCATTACGGTGGGGGTAGTTCAAGGTCCATCATGGAGCGGTCTGGGTGAATACCGCGGCGTAGCGTCTAATTATTTAGCAGAACGCCAGCCGGGAGAGGATATCATGATGTTTATCCGCACACCGGAATCCCGCTTCCAGCTGCCCGAAGATCCTGAAATGCCGATTATTATGGTAGGTCCTGGTACCGGAGTAGCACCTTTCCGCGGGTTCCTGCAGGCTCGTGCTTCCATGAAGCAGGAAGGAAAATCGCTGGGTGAAGCCCACCTTTATTTTGGATGCCGCAATGAAGCAGACTTTGTTTATCGAGAAGAATTAGAGCAATATGAAAAGAATGGTATTATGACTCTTCATACTGCTTTTTCTCGCAAGGAAGGAATTCCAAAAACGTACGTGCAGCATGTAATGGCTAAGGACGCAGAAATGTTAATTCGTATCCTTGACCAGGGAGGCCGGCTTTATGTGTGCGGAGATGGAAGTGAAATGGCTCCGGATGTAGAGAATACCTTGAAAAATGCCTACCAGTCGGTCGTTGGAGCCGGAGAGCAGGAAGCAGGACAGTGGTTAGATAAGCTTCAGGAAGATGGACTGTACGCGAAAGATGTCTGGGCTGGGATTTAAAGAACGTTTTCTCCCTTACTTAACGAGTACAAGACACCGATGATGGTAACAATAAGCATAAAGGCGATCTTTCCTTTATCTTTTATTAAAGAATAAAAGGCAGCTTTCCCTATTGGAAGGTTGCCTTCAAATTTTATGAGATTATAATTCATCAGACCTTGACGGAAGCCAGTCTGCCAA
>NZ_JANAVL010000054.1:0-4777 GCF_024213455.1 Domibacillus sp. A3M-37
AGGTTGAGCAGGCCATAGATGAATACATAAAATTTTATAACACCGCAAGATATCAAAAGAAATTAAAGAACCTTTCTCCAGTTCAATTTCGAAGAAAGGCGATGTAGGCTTTTTAAAGGTGTCTGCTTGACGGGGGTAAGATCAGGGTATTATGTTGCATTCGAATAACCATAAGAAAACAGGCGCTATCCCTTACTTATCAAGGGATGGCGCCTGTTTGGGTTTGTCTGCCGACCTTTCAATGCAACATACAAGATTAATGCGTTATATTGTATGCAACAAATTGAATTGAAAATGAGGGAGTTTGATGGAAGAAAAACAAGGACAAAACACGGTCGATCCAATCCGTGATCCGGAACAGATCCGGGCAATGAAAGAGTACCTGCTTCACCAGTCGTACCGGGATTATTTTTTGTTTACCTTCGGCATCAATTCTGGGCTGCGTATCAGCGATATTGTGTCTCTTCGCGTGATGGATGTCCGAAATACGGATCATCTGCGCGTGAAGAAGAAGAAAACGGGCAAAATCCGAAAAATTCGCATGACCGGCACTCTAAAACAGGAGATCGAGAAATACACGCGCCAGATGGCTGATTCTGACATTCTGTTTCCTTCGCGGAAGGGGAAATGTACAATCGGGCGAGAAAACGCCTGGAGGGTGGTTAATGGGGCTGCACGGGCCTGTAGCATTACAGGAGCCATCGGAACCCATACGATGCGGAACTAAAATACTATAATTTGCAAAAATAAAAAGTAATTCCTTGATAGAATTCAAGAAAATAAACTTAAATTTGAATTTAACTTTATGTGCAAAATTCAATATGTAACCTACCAAAATTCGGATAAGTAAGATTCTTCCTGAAACGATTTCGATGATCAATCGCTGCGATATATTTACGAATTATTAATATTACATATTACGTAATACTTTGACTTATTAAAATTTATGTTATATGATGATGAAAAATTCGTGTGAATAAGGTGGTGTATCAATATGGCGGAAATATATGCGGTATCTACTAACAAGGGTGGCGCAGGAAAAACCAGTCTTGTTACGAATTTAGCTGGAGCAATCGTTAAACAATCGGACAAAAAAGTTCTTATAATTGATACGGATGGTCAAGGAAATACTTCAATAGCTTTCGGGCTAAGTCCGCATGAAATTGAGGATACTATTTACGATGTATTGCTAGGGATTAAAGAGGCAAAAGACGTCATAATAGAAGTTACTGAGCAGCTGCATGTTTTACCGTCTAACAACGATATGAATTTTCTTGAATTTGATATCTTGCCTAACCTACAAAAATACAGCGATCCATTTAACCTTCTAAAGAAAGCGATCAATAGTGTACGTGACGAATATGATTACATTTTTTTAGATACTCCTCCAAGCATGGGCCTGGTTGCAGGAAACGTTTTGGCTGTATCCGATCAGGTAATTATTCCGTTTGTTCCTGAGATGTTTGCCGTGAGTGGACTAGTACGTGTTATCCAGGCCATTGAAGACTTTAAGGGAAAAGTAAATCCGTCTTTAAAAGTTGCTGGAATTGTTGGAATGATGGTCGACTCAAGAACGACTTTGCACAGTCAAATGCTGCAGCAAGCAAGACGATATTGTTTGGAGAACGATCTAGTTTTATACGAAACGATTGTGCCGAAGTCAATCCGATTTGCTAATTCAACAGCGTATGAAGGAAAGCCAGCAACATGGACCGATGCTAACAATCAGATTGTTTCTTCTTATTTTGAACTAATGAAAGAGGTGTTTGAATATGGCAAGACAAAATAAAAACTTAACAGATGTATTTCCTGCTAAAAGTAATAATGAAAATGAAATAACAAAAAGTAATAGTAATACTGTTCAGAAAGATGTAATACAAGAAAATAGCGATCAAGTTACTTCTGGCGCGCTAAGAGACACGTATTCAGAAAGAGGAAATGAGCAAGGTGCAGCAAGGGATGAGCAGGTAGAACGAGGCAGCAAAGGCGCTCAAAGAGATGAATCTTCGAGTAGAACAGTAGAGCAAGTTAAGAGTGATTTACTAAGTATGTTTGAAGAAAAAACGAAGAAGCAAACTGTTGAAGATACACACCAACGCACAACTTTTTTATTCCGAAAAGACTTATCAAAACGGCTTGACAAATTGGCGAAAGGTAAGCGTGGATTTAAGACGATGTTCTTGAACCAAGCTGTAGAGGCTTTACTGGACGAAATGGAGAAGTAATAAGGTAGTCGCGGATTGTTTTGGGAATAATAGAAATATATCTTGTATTATTTGGCTAAGAAGTAGTATCATAAAGGCAACTAAATGAACGGACCAAAAAGAAAAAAGAGCCAAAGCTGCGCAAGTGAAGTGGGGACTTCCTTACGCGGTATACCGTGATCACACCACGGCAACTCAATTGCTTGGACTCTTTTGAACTAATAAAATTATGCCCTTATTTTAACGCATATAAACGATTAGTTCAAGAGGAATCTTCTGTCTTATTTGAAGAGCGCTTGTTTTGTCGTACCCTTTTCCGGATTTTCGGAGAACAATACGGCAGGCAAGCGTTCTTTTTGTTTTCCGCAGAGGAGACGGAAATTATGATCAGTATTGTAATCGACCGAGTTAATAAAGAAGAGTACGCAACGTTTGAGAGCGTGCCAGAAATGCGCGAATCAGTAAACGCACACATTAAAACCATTAAGGCAAGTGGTTTAAAAGCGGCGTGGCAACGTAAGCTGATCGCTCTGCTGGACTATCTGCGCGACGAATCACGGGTGTTTCCGGGTCTTTCCTTTAAAAAGCAGCGCTTGATCGCCAAACACTTCGGATTAAAAAAGCCTGACACTGTCGGCGAGTGGTTGAAAAAACTATCCGGACTTGGCATCGTGAAAGTGTTACACACAAAGACCAGCTCGACAATGCATCAAACAGCGAATTTCGTACAAATCTTGCCGGCTAAAATAGAAAAACGGGGACAAGAGGTAGCGAAAAACGGGGAGCATGAAGTCAAAAGATTTTCCAAGACAAAAGATATTAATTCTATTAATACGTATGAGCAAGCGGTTAAAACCGCACCGTTATACGTACAGGTAAAGGAATATATTGCTTCTACAATCGGACAAAATCAAAAGCTTGTAAGTGCGGTTTACGGTATCATTAGAGCCAAAAAACTCAATAACGATACTATGGCTGTCTTAGCGCTTAAGACATCTGTGCAAGCCTTTAAACACGGATCAGTACGCACGACATTGCCTGCTTTTTTCTCTGGAACAATTGACCGTATGTTAACGCCAAAAGAAGCACCGAAATCCACCAAACCGGTGCGTGAAGAAATATTGCCGAAATGGTTCGCAAATCCTCAGGAAGAGTCTATGCCTGAAGTTGACACAGATGCGAACTTCTTAGCTGCTAAAGCTGCATTTGAAGCGGAGCTTGCCGCATGTAAATAGAAAAGGAATGATTAAAAATGATGGGTGACGCATTAGACGGACTGGAGCTTATTGTTTACAAGGACTCTAAAAACGGCGGATATGAAATCAAAGCAATAGAGCGTGGTATGGGCATTTATGGGCGTGAGGCAGAACGTGAAATTAATCCCATGCTCGCACTTGAGTTAGCGAATGAGCTCGTTAAACGTTATGGCTCCATGAGCGAAAAAGAGTTGATGGACGGCGTTAAGGAGAGTATCGAATCGAAAATAGAGCTTGATTTCGGAGAGTTTGTTGGAGGCCGCAAACCGTTTGAGCACAAGGAGTTTCGTAAAAACTTAAAGAGAAATTGGAGTTTCAAATGTGCTTGCTGCGAAAGAAAGGTTTCCAGCGCGACGGATAAGGATTACTACGTGCTTCAAGACGACTCTATTTATAACCTAGGGATTCCGGAGGGTTTCATGGGTTCCCGCGCCTGCTCGGAAGCCTGCGAAAAATCGCTAATTGAGCAAATGAAGCAAATAATTCGAGATAAGCTGTACAGTGAGATAGGGAGTAACCATGCGCAATAACTTAACGAAGCACAACAAGTATCTACGCTCTTAAAATGACGCCAGACGCCGATAATGCCGGTCTAGTGCATAAGAGCATCGCCAGTTATTTCAGTGGAACGATTGACCGCATGTTAATGCCAGCGAAACCAATTCGTGAAGAGGTGTTGCTGGCGTGGTTTACTGCGGAAAATGAAGACGTGCCGGCCGTTGATACTGATGCGGTGCGTTTTTGGCGGAGAAGGCTGCGCTAGAGGCGTCTCTTAAAGCACGGAAAGGTAAAGTTCTAATATTTAAGGAGCTTTACGAAAAAAAGAAAGGATGAATGCTGATGAATGCGATGGAGTTTCAGATGGATACGTTTAGTGCTGATGAATTAACAGGGGGAACAGAACTTGCTGAGTACATCTGTGAAAATTATGAGCCGGTTTCTGAGGGACAAGAAGTTAACGGAATTAAGAGGTTCATTATTACTGTCCTAAATGATGATTATGAACTTGAAGCCGAAGAGTTTGATTTTATTGAAGAAGATATGGGAAGCAATCGGGAAGTATGGGTATGCTGGAAAGAGTATGACGGCGAAGTACATGAGTGGTGGATAACGGGGGATGAGCGTTAATTTTGCGAAGATAGCCAGCGCGTGCTTGCAGAAGAGGCGTAAGTTTTCTGCAAGCATAATAACCGCACAAAAAAAGCCACGGGGTTCCGTAGCAATCAGAGAGATGTGCGAATGATGAAAGCCCGCCTGTTAAATTTTACCCGCCGCGGAGGAACCGCAAACCGTCCATAAAAAAACCGGGAATGATAT
>NZ_JANAVL010000055.1:0-4688 GCF_024213455.1 Domibacillus sp. A3M-37
TAGCAGTACAGACCAATGCCTTGATCTGTACTGCTAATCTTAGTATGTTTTGTGTCCAAATTATTGACTCAAATCCACTTTTGAAGAATAAAACATTATTTTTTATAGTGCACTAATGTCATTCTATCGTTAATCTGAATCTTATTGTCGGTTGTTTTATATCCTAACTTCTCGTATAAATAGCAATTTCCCTTTTCTTGTAATATAGTTTGCAGCTCCCATGATTGAGCATTTGGAAATAATGTTTCTATTTTTAACATCGCTTTTTGAGCGATTCCTTTTCCCTGGTATTCCGGAAGAACAAAAATGGGACTTATCCAGTTACTACGCCCTTTAATTACAACCCTAACCGCTCCTACTAAATCATTTTCAACAAATATTTTATAGTATATGCCATTATTCATTCTGCTTTTAATATTATCTACAGTTTCGTTAGCAGGATTTGTTTCAAAATCTTGATATTTATCTAATAATGATTGAAATGATTTCTTTTGCATTTCAAATAAAATATCAGTATCTTCAAGAGTTGCTATCTCAAGTTTAATTTCCATTACTAATCCTCCTAAATACTGCTTTTACTTGAGTGGAAATTCTTAGTTTTATTGTATGTGAAATGATGGATAAAAACAGCTACTGATTTCACTCACGTATCACACATGGAAAACTTCTTTAAAAAAGATTATGAAATCTTTGGTTAATCAACAGTTCGTCCATAAAGGTGAGCTGCGGCAGCTTGGGTTTAATTACTAATAGACTGAACTGTTAAGTAAAAGGCATTTTCGATAATTGGGTTAAAGAAAGGCTCATTCAAGGATAATATAGATTTTCTTACTTAACTAACGAAGCAGGTTAGTTGAAGAGAGAAGTGACTCCTTTATGTCGCATTTGACTTATATTGTGCAATAAAAACTTTTTTTAGAGAACTTTGTGAAAATATGTGCTTAGAACAACGGGCAGGATGGCTAAAAAATAAATAGGAAACTCATGCTTAAATTTCATTCACAATATTTAACGAAAGTATATAATTAATTGGAAATATTCTGAGGGAGGAAAGAGATATGATCAAAATTGATTCTGCATTAGTAACAAAACTAATAAAAGAGCAATTTCCCGAGTGGGCTCATTTAGAAATTAAACCAGTTAAAGTAAGTGGTCATGACAATAGGACATTCCACTTGGGGATTGACATGAGTGTTAGACTGCCAAGTGCCCTTGGTTATGTACCACAAGTAGAAAAAGAACAAAAGTGGTTACCGATTTTAGAGCAAAAGCTTTCATTGCCTATTCCGTCCCCAATTGCAAAAGGAAAAGCGAATGAAGAATATCCATTCCCTTGGTCTATTAACAAGTGGATTGAAGGAGAGACCGTAACTAGAGAAAATGTAAAAGATCTTAAACAATTCGCGAATGATTTAGGTGAATTTTTAATTGAATTGCAATCTATTGACGCGAGTGAAGGTCCCTTAGCTGGGGCTCATAATTTTTATCGAGGTGCACCTCTTTCTGTGTACGACCATGAATCTAGAAATGCTATCAAAAACAATAGAGATGTCTTTGATGAAAGTATCTTGACAAGACTCTGGGATTTAGCTTTAGATTCCAAATGGGAACGAGACCCTGTATGGCTTCACGGAGACATTGCGGTAGGAAATATTTTAGTACAAGACGGGAAGCTTAGTTCAGTAATAGACTTCGGAGTACTAGGAGTTGGAGATCCTTCATGTGATGCAGCTATAGCTTGGACCTTCTTTGATAATGAGAGTAGAAAAGTTTTCAAGGATGTCTTAAATATTGATGAGGGAACTTGGAATAGAGCAAGAGGATGGGCTCTGTGGAAGGCTCTAATCACATATGAAGAACACAAAAACTCTGATATAATTAAATCCAAAGAAGCATATAATGTAATCTTAACAATAGTTGAAGATTCCACAATAATTCTTAGCTAACATTAGTAACTAACTAAGTGTCGTTTTTTTTGATATAGAACTGCTGTCATACTGACAGCTTTTTCATATTTCAATGGGGCATGTTAGCAAGATTGTGAAGAATTGCACTTCAACTCCCATGAAAGAATAATAAATATTTCATCATCTGTGGTGCTGCGAAGTGCGGGATGGATGGCTAACGGGGTGCGTTAGTTCAAGAAGACATGCAAAATAGACCGATTTTTTTCGGTCTTTTTTTGTTGTGTTAAAAATTAACAGAGACATCCATGCTAATAAGATTCGCACCATGGCGCATGAAAAAACGTCTTTTTGGAAGGATATTTTCAGGGTAGCCTGTTTATTAAAAGTATTTATATAAGCTATGCCATAAACTCTATTTGGCTGTTCCGCTTATTTGCATATAAACGCATACAAAAGCAGGTATTATAGAAGCCAAGCGGGAAGCGGATAGACTATGAATGGAAAGCCTTCAGAAGCATGTGTAGCCTATTTTATGAAGAAGGTAGTGTGAGTAAGAAGGGAACATAGGAAAACGCCTATAGAGGATATACACTGCCGTCAGATAATCACTGTGGTTTATAAAGCAGAGACGATCATATGTCATAAAGACTGGTGATGATTTTCTTCTTGAACTCCCATGTAAGAACGAGTTTCCTTATATAATCTGTGGTGCAGTGGTTGTTGTTGCATGGATGGATAACGGAGCAGTTTAGTGACATAAGCGAGATGGTTAGGTATTCTGTCTAAAAGGCAGTAGTAATTTCTTTGATTGGGAGTGGTAGTCGTGGAAAAGTACCAATTAATAAATATATCAAATGAAGCCGTTCTGTCTATTGTATCAGCTATTAACAAACGTCTGAAAGGACGAAATAGTCCTTTGGTGGTGTCCCTAGACGGAGGGAGTGGTGCAGGCAAATCTACGTTGGCTGCTGAGGCGGCTTCGCATTTGGGAGCAACAGTCATTCAGTGTGATGATTTCTTCGCAGCAACTATTACCGACGATGAATGGGATACCTACACACCCGAACAAAAGTGTCGTCGTTGTATCGATTTGCAGCGTATGCGTACTGAGGCATTGTTACCACTAATAGCAGGTAAAAACGCTCAATATTACCCTTTTTCCTTTTTGTCTTGGAACGGTTTGTCATCATACTTGGTCACAAAAGAGCCTGCTAAGGTAATTATTCTTGATGGAATTTATTCCTCACTTCCTGAACTATCCGATGTTGTCGATTATAAGGTTCTTGTGGATGTCTTACCCGATGTTCGCCGCCATAGGCATAATCTCAGAGAGGGGAATGACGATGTGGCTTGGCACCTTCGATGGGACTCCGCTGAGGATTATTATTTCTCAGTCCTGTGTCCACCAACATCGTTCGATTTAATAGTGGTCAACGAATATTCATAATAGTTTTAACGGTTGTTGTATGAAAACCCTATTAATGACACTCTTTCAATTTTATAAGTACAATCCTTATTCAAGTAACGGGGGCTTTTGTTTAATATCTCGGCTGTCATTTCAGCAGCCTTTTCTTATTCAGCTAACGAAGCAGTTTACTTGAAGAAGGAAATTTGATTACAACTGTCGAATTGATAATTTCAGATAATCAAAAGAGGTGCAAAACGGATATTTTGTATGATGATAAATATCATCTGCATTTAGGTTACTACGAGGATAACTTTGATTATGAGGCGATAGCTTTTAAAAGACAATTAGAGGGTGTATGGGATATTTTCTTTGATTTTAAAGGGTATGGAATTAAAAATATTACATCCAAATATGAATTAACATTTGATCCATTTGGAACAAGGATATTTTCTATCGACAATAAAGTGATTGATTATAATATCGGGGTCCAACGGTTTAAACAATGGTTATCATCAAATAAAATGATTTAAATTATAATGATCGCTTTAGCGGTCATTTTCTTATTCGACAAACGGCAGGTTAGCAAAATAAAATTGTTACATTTATGGTAAGAGGGGGAAACAGAGTGCTAAATACAATTTCATTAGGTAAGATCGTGATTCTGAACGGAACCCCTCGGTCAGGAAAATCAAGTATAGCAACTATTGTCCAAAATACGTTTGATGGAGTTTGGATGAATTTAGGTGTTGATAATTTTATTCGAATGACACCTCAACGCTACCAACCTGGAATTGGATTAAGACCTGGAGGCGAACGCCCTGATTTAGAGCCATTAATCGTTACCTTTTATCAGGCTATGTACGAATCTATTGCAGCACACAGTCGATTAGGTTTGAACGTGGTTGTTGATGTTGGGCATCACGATAACTATTCAACTAGAAGGGGGATTCTTTATAAGTGTGTTGGTATTTTGAAGGAATTTCCCGTGTTATTTGTGGGTATCCAATGCCCCCTAAATGTTGTAATGGAGCGACGAATTGCGACTTGGAATAATAGCTACGCTGAAGATGGGTCTGTACCAAAACCCATTATGTTGTGGCAGAATTCCGTTCATTTTCCAGGTATCTATGATTTGGAGATAGATACATCGGTTCTAAGTCCTGAAGATTGTGCAAATTTGATTCGAAAAAGATTAGAAGAGAATCACATAAATACAGCTTTTAAGCGTCTTGCAGATATGATAAACGAAGAGACAGACTGAATTCGTTATTAAACTCCCATGAAAATTCAACTCTTTAACTTCATAAAATGGCCATACTAAATTAGACGCAGCCCATTCATTTTTTAAAAATGTTCAGCGCCATGTTCGCGAT
>NZ_JANAVL010000056.1:0-4637 GCF_024213455.1 Domibacillus sp. A3M-37
ACTATTTCTTGTTCTTTATTTGGATACAAACGAAATTTATACGCTTTATTGACTGACATTAATTCACACCTCCAATCCTTCGATTTTCAATATTATTAAGTATTATTTTATCAAATTTGGAATAAAAAACAAAAGTTTTTGCTGCGCAAACCGACATTCACCCCACCACTTATCACTGAGATTTGCCCTTCACATGATTCAATGGAGGTACTCTTTCGGTAAAATCTGATAGAAGGGCTACCCCACTGACAAAGGCACCTGACCGGCAGACTCAGTTCCATCCGACATATACATAAACACTAGTCGAAGCGATTAAGCCAACAGCTTAGAAAAAATTTAACATAATCGAGTGATATCAACATATAAATAAGAAGTATGAACCCTGACTGTCTTATTGTTAGGGTTTTTTGTTAAGTGACAATGAAGACTGTTGACAAAGTAATCGCCCCACTATGGAAAAAACAGTTATTTTTAAGGAATACAGTCTTCAATGCGGAGGAACATCTCTCTCAAAAGCGGAGATGCCGGTAGACAGAAGGGAGCAAGTGGACTTTAGTGAAAGGGCATTTTTATTTTCGATGAAGGACCTGATTTTCATTCGGTAAAAAGTTAACAGCTATACTGAATTTAATTTTTGAAAATGGAAGAAATATATAAATAATAATAGGATTAAAGAAGTTGAAACCGGGTAAACAAAAAAGTCTGTTTATTTTTAAACTATTTACACTACACATCTAACAAATAGATTAAACGATGTAGGGGGATAGAAAAGGAGAATGAATAAGTTGAAGAAACAAAAATGTATAGCAATGATTCTTGCTGGAGGAAAAGGCAGCCGCCTAAAAGAATTGACAGATACGTTAGCAAAACCAGCAGTGCCCTTTGGAGGAAAATATCGCATTATTGATTTTCCTCTTTCCAATTGCGCGAATTCAGGCATTCATACGGTCGGCATTTTAACGCAGTACCAGCCGCTTGCCCTACATTCATATATCGGTATCGGAAGTACTTGGGATCTTGACCGGCGCGATGGCGGGGTGACTGTTCTTCCGCCATACGCTGAATCATCTAAAGTGAACTGGTATTCCGGTACAGCTAGTGCCATTTACCAAAACTTTCAATATATTAAGCAGCATAATCCGGAGCATGTGTTAATTTTGTCAGGAGATCATATTTACAAAATGGATTATGAGCTGATGCTTGATTCCCACATTGATAGAGGAGCAGATGCAACCATATCGGTTATTGAAGTTCCATGGAAAGAAGCCAGCCGGTTTGGGATTATGAATACAGACGATTTTTGCAACGTGACCCGCTTTGATGAAAAACCGGAAATGCCGGAAAGCAACCTTGCCTCCATGGGAATTTATATTTTCAAATGGTCTGTACTGAAAAAATATTTGGAGCTGGATGAAAGTAATCCGGAATCATCCAATGATTTCGGGAAAGATGTGATCCCTGCGATGCTTGCAGACGAGCTGAAATTGTCTGCTTATCCATTCAAGGGTTACTGGAAGGACGTTGGAACCGTAAACAGCTTGTGGGAAGCAAACATGGACTTGCTGGAACAAAACCAGGGATTGAATTTGTATGACCCATCATGGCGCATTTATTCGGTTAATTCCAACCAGCCACCGCAAATGATGGGACGTAATGCGGATGTAAGGCATTCGCTTTTAAATGAAGGATGTATCATTGACGGAGAAATTCAGCATTCGGTTGTGTCCCAAGGTGTAGAAATAGAGAAAAATGCTTTTGTCAAAGACTGCGTCATTATGCCCAATGCGCGGATTGGACGTGGATCTTATATTGAACGGGCTATTGTAATGGAAGATATTCATATACCGGAAAACACAGTAATCTACAATAAATCCGATGAGATACTGCTTGTAACAGAAGCGTACCTGGCTGCTCATACACAGGAAGTAGTCAAAGCGTAAAGAAAAACAGGACATATTTTTGTCTCTTCAATTATTAAAAATAACACCTTTAAAATGATGGGGAAACCTGAATTTAAAGGTGTTTTTTTGTTTTGTCAAACTTTTCATGATAAATGAAAGTTCTAACATTCTCTTTTAGACACTAGAAATTGCACATAAAGTATACAGCTAAAATAGAAGGATCTCTTGAATGAACTTCATAATATTTAAATTATTTTAAAATAAAAAAACATTCTTTTTTTAAACTAATGACTTTTTATATATCGCCTATAAATATTGATAAATAGGTGGTTTACTGACAAATACATTTGTATTTTGTTAATAAATTTATTATTATAAGATAGTTAATTCGAGAGAGCAGATAAAAGATCTTTTTAACTGTTAGAAATGATAAATAAGAAGAGGGGCATCATCTTGGAAGTCAGCTTGTAAGTTAGATTAAAAAAGTGATGCCAGGTTCATCATTTCGACAAGGAATAGAGAATGTATGATTATCTTTCTTGAAATTCGAGCTATTAATCGCATAAGAGGAGGAAATGAAGTGGCAAACCAAGAATTGACGAGAGGCTTAGAAGCGCGTCATATTCAGATGATTGCTATGGGCGGCACCATTGGTGTTGGGTTATTTATGGGTTCATCCAGCACGATTAAATGGACGGGGCCGTCCGTAATGCTTGCTTATGCAATCACAGGAATTTTTATCTTTTTAATCATGCGTGCAATGGGCGAAATGTTGTATTTAGAGCCAAGTACAGGTTCATTTGCGACGTTTGGCCATAAGTATATACATCCACTAGCTGGGTATATGACAGCATGGAGTAACTGGTTTCAATGGGTAATCGTTGGGATGTCCGAAATTATAGCTGTTGGGGCATACACAAAGTACTGGTTCCCAGACCTGCCTGCTTGGATACCTGGTATCATCGCAATGGTGATTCTTGGGGCAGCGAATTTAATTTCTGTTAAATCATTTGGTGAATTTGAATTTTGGTTTGCAATGATCAAAATTGTGACTATTTTATTGATGATTATTGCTGGTTTTGGTCTTATTTTCTTCGGAATTGGGAACGGAGGCAATGCGATTGGATTATCAAATCTTTGGGAACATGGCGGCTTCTTTACAGGTGGCTGGTCAGGATTTTTCTTTGCTTTATCACTGGTTATCGGGGCTTATCAAGGGGTCGAATTAATTGGGATTACAGCCGGTGAAGCAAAAGATCCACAAAAAACATTAACAAAAGCCATTCAAAGCATTATTTGGCGTATTTTAATTTTCTACATTGGTGCGATATTTATTATTGTCACGGTTTACCCTTGGGATCAGCTGAGTTCGATTGGCAGCCCATTCGTTGCAACTTTCGCGAAAGTGGGCATTACAGCAGCAGCCGGACTTATTAACTTTGTCGTCATCACAGCAGCAATGTCCGGCTGTAACAGTGGTATTTACAGTGCAGGACGTATGCTTTATACATTAGCAATGAATGGACAAGCACCAAAGTTTTTTGCGAAAATATCTAAGAATGGTGTACCTTTATTTAGTACGCTTGGTGTAATGCTTGGTTTAGCCGTTGGCGTTGTGCTAAGTTACATTGCGCCAGAAAATTTATTTGTGTATGTATACAGTGCAAGTGTACTTCCTGGTATGATTCCATGGTTTGTCATTCTGATTAGTCAAATTCAATTCCGGAAAAGAAAAGGAGCTGAAATGGACAATCATCCATTCAAAATGCCTTTTGCACCGGTGACCAACTACTTAACCATCGCTTTTTTACTTATCGTTTTAGTCGGCATGTGGTTTAATGATGATACACGTATGTCGCTTATTGTAGGAATTGTTTTCCTAGGTATCGTTGTGATTAGTTTTTACGCTTTTGGAATGGGCAAGCGTGTTCCGATAGAAACGCAAACAGATGATGATTAAAAGCAAATAGCGACTCTTTAAAGCCAAATCCATTATCGGATTTGGCTTTTTTTATTTGAATTTACTTTTTCAAAGGAATGGGTAAAGACACATGGGGAAATTTATAAAATGGGTGCAGGCTAAAAGTATTGCAAGAAACCGCTAAAAAGCTACTTTTTCAGGTGTTCTGGGTAGCGGCAGAATTGTAAAAACCCAACTGGATACAGTAATTGGTTCAAAGTTGTCATCTGATAATATACTTTGTACTGATGCTTGGAGAGTATTTTTTACCTTTCACATTCAAAATGTTAATAACTATCACAGCCGTTTAAAGGGCAGATACGAAGATTTAACGGCGTGGCTATAAAATACCTCGACCATTATTTGAGTTGGTTTCATTTCTTAGATATAGTCAATCACCGTACTGATAATGTCGCGATTAGTAAATTGATTGTGGGTAGTTGTCTAGTTCCTGTTAATGAAGCCTATGATTTAATAAGAACGTATCAATATTAGTTCTTCTATTTTTAAATTAATGGAGCAATATAAAAAAAAGGGTGCAGCTGTTTTATCACTTTTTTCAGAAAATAGATTGACATATGTAAAAGCAGCATGATATAAATACAACATGATACTTCATTACATAAAAGCATAAAAGCGCGAAAGTGAAAATAAATTGGCTGACAAGCAAAAGAAATGGGAGGAAGTGATTGTTATGGAAAATCGCAGCAAAATTATAGACTGTACGATCCGTGACGGGGGCTTAGTAAACAATTGGGATTTCAGCGTTGAATTTG
>NZ_JANAVL010000057.1:0-3220 GCF_024213455.1 Domibacillus sp. A3M-37
GCCTAATGAATTAGAAACCGATAGGTTTCTTTACTTAGGAATCCCCCATGTTCAACGAACGTAGAGAGTAACTGGGGTAATTCAAAACGTTCGCAAAAGCACCCTTTTTAGGTAAGCTCTTCAACAAGCCCACATTTAGGACTTTTCAAATAAGCATCTTTGCAATGTGGGCTTTCATTCTTGTTTTTTGTCAAGGTTATATGCTTCTTTCATTATATTTCTAGCGACTTCCTGCATACTCAAGCCTTTTGTTTCGCCCATTTTTTCAGCGAGTCTTTAATGTCTCGGGGCATATAAATAGAAAGCAGTTCTTCTTCTGATTCGATGCTGATTGCCTCATGTTCCGTGCTATGTTTTGCCGGGCCTTGTACAAGTTGCCGCTTTAAAAAGTACCCTAGTTCATCATAAACTCCGTGAAGGATTGTGTCTTTTATATGAAGCATAGGGCGGTTCTCAATCATTTCAATATAAAGGTTAGCCGCCTTAACGTGCTGATAAACAAGGTCCATTTTATCAATAAATATATTAATACACTATGTGTAAAATTCAAAAATATAATTTAAATAAACCTTACTAAAATGAAAATAGTCCAGCGAATCCTCGTTTCAGAGAGAGCCTGTCCTCTGGCTGTATTCCTCGAATTAGGAAACCGCCCGCTAATGAATGATTAAAACTAGTAATTCTATCTATGCACTCTTATTAAGCAAATAAAAAAGCACAAGCCCTTCCCGCCGGCTTTTTGAGGATAAGCTCACCATCGCCAGAACCATTCAGCGTACCATCTAACAAGAACTTCGGCTGGTGTGACGATTGGTATCAGCGACAATCCTCTTCTTGCGAAACTGGCGCTTGATAATGAAGGGAAAAACGCGCGGGACGACCTTGCCTGCTGGTCTTATGAAGATGTACCGTAAAAGGTCTGGAGCATCGATCCAATCACAGATATGTCGGGTATTTCCGCCGGATACGCTCGATCACTTTACAATATTGGAATTGAATCAGTGAGGGATTTGGCGCACGCGGACAAATGGAAGCTGAAGAAGAAGTACGGCATCTTGGGATTGCAGCTCTACTATCATGCCTGGAGGATCGATTACAGCGTTTTTTTCGATAAAACGGGACCTCGTGAAAAGTCCCATTCAAAAGGGCAGATCTTAATGAGGGAGTACTACAATGAGGATGAGATTATCATCGTCATCAAGGAAATGACCGAAGACGCGGCGAGCCTACTGCGCCGGCACGGTGTTGCTGCATCCGGCATTACGCTTGGCATTTCATATGCTCGCGATGATGAAACAATGCATTGTGGCTTACGTCTATTTTATCTGTTAATTAAATTCCCTGATACGGATTGTTAACACTAATTTCAAACCTGTATGTTTCCTTCCCAACAGGTATTCATACAGGTTTTGATCCTTTATTTTAAACGCAGGCTTGTTCTGAGCTGTTTCACGACTTATCGCTCCCAAACCAGTTAAAAAACCGTTTCTTCTTCATTTTAGCTTCCTGCGATGCTTTCAGCGATTCGAGCAATAACTGATCCCGCTTATTAAGCGATTCCTTGATATAATGCTGCTGCTCGTCTAATTTCATCACTAATGCCTGATTGAATTGCCCCTGCAGTTCTAGCCGCTCCAAAATGGTATCTAAATCCTTCCTTATGTCATCAGATGAACTTTCTTCCACTGGCTCGGGGTTAATTTTTGTTTCATCCGTTGTAAAGTAATATTCGATCTGCTTAATGGAATAATTCTGATCCCGGCTCAATTGGCGGATCAGCATGAGCCTTCGAGCGCCGGTTTATCAAAGTAATTGTAGCAATTGTCTACTTGTATAGTGGGGATGTATGACTTCAATTCCCTCAACCAATTGCGGACAACACCCGGACTTTCATTCACATATTGAGCCGCTTCTTTCACAGTTAAGCGCATTTCTTCCAGGTTTTCAACACGTTGATTTTTGTTTGAGTCATGATTTCGATCATCCTTTCAAGATGAATTTCAACGTATGGGTCTAATAAAAAACCTAATAAACTGCTGTTCTAAAGGTGTGTGGCAAGTCTCAATAAGGTTTTCGAGTATGTTTTTCACTTATGTTTTAAGCTCGGTGTGTGAAGCCTATCTCCTTTAACTAAATTTTCCATCTGAGTATGTATTTTAAAAGGCCCAAGATTTAGAGCATAGATAAACTCTATTGTATCGGACGTTTTATTCCTCCTGTGTTGTATTTCACCACGTAACATCGCATCCCGCACATACCTTGTACATAAGTACACTTTTACGCAAACATCATTCTGAGAGATCCAAGTAAAAAAGTCGAATTTCTATTGATCTAGAAAGTTTGGCTTTTTAGTATAACCTAAAGAGAATCCATAGTAGTATTAGCTGTTAAACACCACGAGCCATTGAGAATCAGATTAGAAAACTAGCTTAGGATTTAACTTTCTTACGATTAGTCAATAGCTTTTTTATGTTTTCATGAATAGTTAAAAGGTTATCTTGATAAAAAACGAAAGTGGCATTCTAATCCAATCTTTAGGCACGACAAATAATCCTAGCATATATCTATTTTTTTACTAGGCTCATGTAGATGTGATAAAATATACGCGAAAGTTAGTTATGATGGGGTGGCTAAACCATAATCATAATACTTATTATGTGAAATAAGGTAGAAGAGGCACTTCAACAGCTTATTCACACAAGCAATGGACGCGACTTTATGACATTTGTTATAGGGTTGCGTTTTTAGTTTGTCATAGTATTCAATAAGATGATTTTTCCCAAAACGACGCTGTTTAATCATATTCTGAATAATAATATAAAGCAGTTTTCGTAGATGTTTATTTCCACGTTTATTGATTTTATCTTTGAAAAAGGTTTTACCCGATTGGAAACGTCGTATATCGATTCCAGCAAAAGCGTTCAGCTGTTTATGATTATCAAATCGATGAATATCCCCAATTTCAGCCATAAGGCGTACTGCTGTATTCGGGCCAATTCCGGGAAAGCTAGCAATGATCCTATATTCAGTCCGCTTATTGGCTAACAAAACCATACTATCAATACACTGATCCTTCTTTCGAAGGATTTCTTGATAACGCTCTGCATAGGAGCGCAGTTGTTCGCACAAAACGTCATGGGAGGACACAGCTGGATAAGAGTATTGTGCAGCTTCCAGTAGTTCTACCGCTTTCTTCTCGGCGGTCGAAATTGAAATGTTT
>NZ_JANAVL010000058.1:0-2638 GCF_024213455.1 Domibacillus sp. A3M-37
CACTGTGATATTCTTTTAAGGTCTGGAGTTCTTTGTTTAGAGTCATAAATTTATTTTACCTCCTCAAATTTCTTTACGTTACTAGCATGCCCTTCGAGTATTAAGTATAAAACTAAGTCTTAGACACAGAAGCAGCTTCAAGTAACCGTGAATTTCTAATGAAATTTCATGATGGAAATGAAAAACAATTAAACGTGTCGTGTTTTAACCAGTGTTTAAATGGCTCATTTTTACGATAAAGATGATGAAAATAGCCTATGACGAGCAAGCCTTCAGAAGCAAATGTAGCCCATTTTATGAAGAAGATAGTGTTAAATGAAAAAGGATTAATGCTTCTAGAGGGTACAAATCGCTATTAGAGGATCACTTTAATACATAAATAGGAACGACCATATATATGCAAAGAAAAAACTTCACCAATAACAATAAATCCCTTGGTCGGGCTTTTTTTGTTTAACTCTCTTATTATAATTAAAATATAATTATTATTTAATTATAACAGTTTTAAAAATAGGTAAAAAGGTCTATAATATATTTTACGAAGTGGGGTATATAAAAAGACAAATTAATTGGGAAATAAGGTGGCTAATGTTAACGAAGACTAAGCTAGCCAGTTATCGAATACGATTTCCCTACAATTCATTTAATAAGGGGAATATTTATGACACTACATTCAATGAAAGAAATCTGGATGCCCTTAATGTGGCTTGGAATCAAGATATTTAAAACGCTTGATAACGATGGTGCTTATTATATCAAGGTTGGAAATAAGCCTAGAAAGAGAATAAAGTAATGGGAATAAAAGGTGAGGGTGGAAAACAAGTATCAGTAAATGTTGATCAAGAAGAGACAGACCACATTTTTTCGCGCGAGGAAGAGGAATTTATTAAAAATCTAATCCAGGAAAGAAAGAGACTAGGGCTTATTCAAGAAGATCTTGCGGAAATGACAGGATTAAGTCAATCTGCTATAGGAAGAATAGAATCTAGGAAAACAAATCCTACTCTAAAAACAATCGTAAAATTATTAAATGCACTGGATATGAAGTTAATTATTGTAGGTAAAGAATAAGGATTGCTTTTTATTTTATTATGAGAGACTATTCTAAAGCAGGCAGCGGGAACAGAAATCGTTCTAACGGCACTGATGAAGCAGAGAATATAAGTGAAGCAACAGAGGTGGCAGTGAAAAAAGAGATAGAGTATAAACCGTTAGAAACAAAAACAAATGTTGATCCGCACTATGATTTCACTGTTAAGTTTAATAACGATTTGGATGCTGCAACACTAAGAGGCAGCAACATCTACGTGAAGACTAATTCAACCACTTGGAGTTAGTATAGTTTCATGGACACAGTTTAATTAAGTCCTTACAATTATTTTTGAGAGGATGTGTCCGAATTGGAACGTAAACCTGCAGGCAAAAAATATAACGATGATTTTAAGAAAACGATTGTAGACTTGTATCATTCCGGCAGCTCGGTTAAAGAATTAAGCAGCGAATATGGCGTATCAGAAGTAACGATTTCTAAATGGGGGAAAGACTTTACCCTTATTGGTTCAGAGAAAGAGGCAATGACACCAAAAGAGTTAGCCGAGATCCAGAAAGAAAACCTTCGGTTAAAACAGGAAGTAGAAATCCTAAAAAAGGCTATGGCCATATTCGCGAAAAAGTAACCGAAGCAGAGCTCAACGATTTTATCGAGGAACACAAAGATCAATACCCCGTTCAGAAAATGTGCGAAGTGCTGGCCGTGCCAAGAAGCAGCTACTATGATTCCCTTGAAAAAACAATGTTAAAGCGTAAACTGGAAAACCAGTAACTGACGAAGGAAATAGGGCGGATTCACCTGGAAAGTAAGGCGCGTTATGGCGCTCCGAAAATCTATAAAACCTTATTAAACAACGGTTTTTGTCTAAGCTTGAAGCGTGTCCAACGCTTAATGAGAAAGGCTGGGATCCGTTCGATTACCAAGAAGAAATACCGTCCCTCCCCCTCAAAAGAAAAGGTTGTGCAACTGGAGAATCTCTTAAAACGAGACTTCACTACCTGCACGATCAATGAGAAATGGGTGGTGGATATTACATATATTCCTACGGTAAGAGACGGCTGGTGCTATCTAGCCTCTGTATTGGATCTGCATTCGAAAAAAATCGTTGGCTATTCTTTTTCCCGTTCTATGACTTCGGAATTGGTGATCGAAGCACTTCAAAACGCCTGTTTTTCTCAAAAGCCCCGAAAGGGCTTAATTCCTCATACCGATCTTGGCTCACAATATACCAGCAGTGAGTTTACTCAGCATGTTCAAAAACACGGAATCAAGCAGTCTTTTAGCCAGAAAGGCTGTCCTTATGATAATGCCTGTATAGGGTCGTTCCACGCCATACTAAAGAAAGAAGAAGTTTATCATACGCAGTACACAGACTACCGGGCAGCAAAGCTGGCCCTGTTTCAGTTTATAGAAGGCTAGTATAACCGAAACAGAATCCATAGCAGCATCGGCTATCAGACATCACAAGCTATTGAAAACCAGGCTACAAGAACAGCTTAAGACTTAACTTTTTCTTACGATTAGTCAATAGCTTTTTTATGTTTTCATGAATAGTTAAAAGGTTATCTTGATAAAAAACGAAAGTGG
>NZ_JANAVL010000059.1:0-2447 GCF_024213455.1 Domibacillus sp. A3M-37
TCTGAAGGCTTTCCATTCATAGTCTATCCGCTTCCCGCTTGGCTTCTATAATACCTGCTTTTGTATGCGTTTATATGGATAACAATTTCACATCCTTATTTGGTTTTCTCATTAACTCTGTAAAATAAAAAAAGAAAGAGCCTAAGCCCTTTCTTTTTCATCATTAATTATTACTCGCAACCGTAAACTGCATCTTTACAGACTGCTTTAATTCTTTACCTGAAGCTGATTTTACTGCTTTTTCTACATAAATGGTATACGTTTCTCCCGCCTTATATCCTTCCTCAGGAGCTTCCACTTTAATTGATTTCTTATAAGCATTTAAGGAGACTTTCACGTCCTGTACAGTGTGGATTTGAGTCAATAATTTGGACACAAATAAGTTAAGTCTTAAGCAGATCTTCTAGCCTGGTCTTCAACAGCTTGTGGTGTTTGATAGCTTAGGCTGGACATGGCTTCAAAAAAGTTTGTAGATTTGGCGGACTTTGTCTCCAAGCTGAATGGTATCGACAAACGATACCATTTTTTGCTTGCAGCCACAGACTAACTAAATGAAATTTATGTGAGATATCCCTGTTACACATTCTTAACCTGTTTTAATTTGCAATAAAATTGGATATGTCTCTATTTTTACAAATATCATAGATACTATTCCAAGGCTTCATTCTTTCAAACACCGCACTGGCAGCTAGTACATCGGTATCAGCATATCTTCTTCCGATAATTTGCATTCCGATTGGCAGGTTCTCTTTTGAAAGCCCGGCTGGAATGGATGCTGATGGATGGCCAGTAAAGTTTGTGAAGTATGTCAAACACCAGCCGATTAGCGGGTCAACCTCGACTCCATTAATTTGTGTCGGTCCCATTGTATTACCGTCATTAGTGTTATCTACCGGCAAAGATGCGACGGTAGGGGTAATAATTAAATCGTATTGTTCAAGTACATTTTGAATAGAATCGTAAATCTCAGTTCGCATATGCTGGTCTCTATTCATATCTAGCACGTTCAATTTATAGCCCTTTTCGAGCCATTCGATATACTGTGGAGGAAGATCGCCCTTATGGTCCTTCAAAATATCGATGCCCTGCGCTTTAAAATTCTCAAGTGTATCAATATTCGATGGCAAGATCAATCTGCTCCACAAATCGCTTAGTTCACGTTGGTCCCTAGTAATGCCAAATTTCACTTCCTCTACATGGGCACCAGCTTGTTCAAATACCTTCACAGCATTTCTGACGACTTCTGCCACCTGTTTATCCACTGGGAAAACATCAAAATCCGGACTATACGCAATTTTCATTCCCTTTACTGACTTGCTTAAGGCTCCCATATAATTTACTTTGTCATCTATACTGAACGGGTCTCTCGAGTCATAACCCGCTAAGGCTGTTAAGCCAATGGCTGCATCTTCTACATTTCGAGTCAGAGTTCCTTCAAATAAAAATGGGTTCAATCCTCCAAATGCGTTCGGCCTTGCAACAAAGGGAATACGCCCAAACGAAGCTTTGTAGCCATACAGGCCGCACCAAGCAGCAGGAATGCGGATTGATCCGCCGCCATCTGTTCCTTCGGCCACAGGAAGCAGTCCATCTGCTACCGCTGCAGCGCTACCGCCTGAAGAACCACCTGTATTTTTCGCCAGATTAAATGGATTTCGCGACGGGCCAAATAAATAATTGTCACATGTTCCCCTGAATCCCATTACAGGACTATTTGTCTTCCCTACCAGGATAGCACCCTTCTGTTCCATCCGCTCTGCATATACGCAATAGAAATCAGCAATGAAATCCTTCAATGCAGGAATTCCGCCAAAAGTAGAAGGCCAGCCCGGCTTGAAGTCGAATAAATCTTTTAATGCTGTTGGGATTCCGTGCATAATGCCAACCTCTTCCCCTGACATCAGCTGATCCTCGGCTTTCTTCGCCCGCTGTCTTGCCCCCTCAAAATCTAAATGGACAAAGGCATTTAAACTTTCATTCCTTTCTTCAATCCTGCCAATAACTCCTTCTATAATATCAACAGGGGATAACTCTCTACTTGCTATTTTTGTTTTCAACTCTGCAACAGACAGATAAGACAGTTCGTTCGAAAGAGACATTAGACTACCTCCTATAAACAAAATGTATACGCTTACAATTATATATTCTCTTATAGATTGAAAAATCCCTTTCTCTCTCGATAATTTTTATTTATTTAATGTGTAAAGTTACTAAGTATAGCTTGCTGTACGGTAGCGAACGTTTTCAAAGAAGAAAAGTTAATATTAGCATTTAAAATTGTTGTCGCTAAATCAGGTCGAATCCCTGTGAATATGGCTTCTATTCCTAACAGTGCAAGAACATGATAAATTGGATTTGAGTCAATAATTAGGACACAAAACATACTAAGATTAGCAGTACAGATCAAGGCATTGGTCTGTACTGCTATTTTTTATATAGTAGAAGTG
>NZ_JANAVL010000005.1:0-238596 GCF_024213455.1 Domibacillus sp. A3M-37
GCAGTCCAAATACTGAAAAAACCTTTCCAGCGCTGCCATTCTTTTTCCTGATCAAAGTCTGGCCGCTCTTTCATCTTCTCTTTCTCCTTTTCAGCTTCACATCCTGGAGAAGTTTTAAAAAAATCTCATCTCCAAAGGCAGAATCAGAATCCGGAAGATTAAAGGACTTGGGGTCCGGGGCAGGGCTCAGAAGTTCTCCAAGGTTTACTTTCTTCTTATTATATTGGGCTTCTGATTTTCTTTTACCCTTTGCATGCCGAGCCGATGAGGAATGGCTGGAGGCCGGCCTTTTATCCGTTCCTATCCTGAGTTTTTCTACCACCGCTGCCAAATCATCTATTCTGTCGTTCAGATCATCTACTTTTTCTTCTGTCTGGATCAGCAGTTTTGCCACATTTGCCACATCGTCCTTGGTTGGAGTATTTAAATGGAGAGAAATAATTTCCTGGAATTCGCTGATAAACTGGATTAGCTTCCCGTGTACATTTGATAGAAATGCTGCGGGTAACAGGTGAAGGTATTTGTAATGCTCATGGTATGTATGTTCAAAATTAAAGGAATTCTTGGAGAAATAAATTTAGGTTGACAAATGTCCACTATTTGAGCAGATTTGGCTGATTTACGTGGTTGCTGAGAGTGACCTCGAAATCAAGTTACTCGAATGATTGAATATGGTTTTGAGTTAGGGACAGACTATTTTTTAGTTAAACAAAAAAGAGCAATCCATGCTCCAAAGAAGCCTTGTATAATCATTATTGATTACTACCTAAAGAAAGGCTATTTAAACGTTTGAAGGGTTTAACTAAAGAGTATGTTGGAAAATTAAATTGGACTAAAAGCAAAGTTAAGAAATGAGTATCCTTACAAGGGATGCTTCTTGAACTAGTTTGTGTTGGCAGTGCAGGCAGAAAAACAATCCATGTATATTTTATATAAAAGGAGTGATACTGTGGAAAGAAAACCTGATATGGATTCCTTTTCAAAAGAATTAGAGTATAAAAACGACAAGTTATATATCATTTTGAGAGGGCACCTTTACATCGAAAATGAATTAGATAACTTACTTGAAGGGTTTATACCGAATCCAGATGTATTAGAATTATATAGAGAGAGTTTTAGAAGGAAAATTTTTTTAGCACTCTCATTAAATCTGATTGAACAAAAACATTTTGATGCACTTCTAGATTTTAATGATTTTAGAAATAAATACGCCCATAGGTTGAAATACCATATTACTCATCAAGAAATTACAGAATTTAAAAATTCTTTAAGTCAGATAAACGGTCTTGAGATGTTTGCTGAAGATATGACTCTAGGGGATAAAAGCAATTCTGTTAATGATCTCAAATTAATCATTGTTGGATTACTGGCAGTATTAAAAACGAGAGCAGGTGGTATTAAAAAGTGTGAAAACCCAGCGTATATTTTTGAAGATTAATTACATGAAAAACATTGTTTCCCAAATTGAAATGACGACCATGAAATTGATCCGTGAAAAAGCTAGACTAGCAACTAAAAACGCTGCAAACAATTTAACAGGCAACACAAAAATCGGGACAATCAATAATGAATAAAGGTTAAACGTCATTTATTTGTTGATTACACGAAAAGAGCCTTGAGAAAAGAAAACGTGAGAAGAATGATAGACATTATTTTTCAATATACTCATACAAAAATGATTCGCCATTTCGGTAAAACCGAGGATCATAGACGCCTAGTCGCTGCTCATCATTGACCACCACAACAAAGGGAGACCATTGAACGAGGGTTTTAGCTTGTGGGTTCTGGGCAAACAAAGGAGCCAAGTTCGCCTGGTCATCAGAAGAAAGCGACGTAACACCGCTCTCTTTTTGCCAAATATCAAACTGAATGATGTCTACGTTCCCGTCGTTTTTTCCAATGGCTTTAAACTGAAACGGAACAAAGTCAGCCGATAGGGCAACCTGCTCATATTCTTGCTTCACCGTTTGATAGAGGTTGTAGCCGACTACTGACTGCAACAATACATGGAACGCCATAAGTCCCCAAACCCACCTGAAAACACGGTGCGAGGACTTTTTATGCGTTTTCACTGCGAGGAATCCGGACAGCATGATAAGCCAAAAAACCAAATTAACAATCGGAATGACGCCGAACGTCACCCTGGCTTGCGAGAGCGGCTCAAGTATGCCCGTTCCCCATGCATTCAAGATGTCACTGGTGTTATGGATGAACACAGAAAGAAGACCGATAAAAAACAACTTTTTGTTCTTTGTTTTCCAGATCCATACACAGGCCAAGTAGAGGATCAATGCCCAAATTGGCGCCACGAAATAGGAATGCGTGATGCCCCGATGCCACATTTGATACAGTCCTTCCGTATCCCACAGCTTGGAGACCACATCGATGTCTGGAATTAGGCTTCCCGCTACAGCGGTAAACAGCAGAGCCCGTTTGTATTCTTTCGTTTTTTCCTCTTTGTCCGCTGCGCCATATAAGCTCAAGCCAAAGAGCGTATGTGTGATGCTATCCATGCAATCTCTCCTCTACAACCGACTAGCGTTATGTATCTATTTCGACTTCAATATAAAAAAACGGTTTATGTTCGGGCATTCATAGGAGGGAAAAGGAAAGTTGTATAAACCTCCATCTCACTTGAAAGCGAATAAAAGCGCTTTCCTAAAGCAAGCATCTCTTTTACATCAACTTCTATTTTTTTTATAAGATAGATCTCATTAAAACATATTACAAAAAAAATAAAAAGATATTTTTACACAGACACGCAGCCCTGTTCTTGTAGAAAACAAGGATGGCGATGACAGTAATAAAAAAGATGCGAAGACAGGTAAATACAAAGATCCGATGACTGGGAAGAGGAAGCAGCTGAAGCGGAGAGGTTTTAATTCGAAGCAGGGGGCGATGAGAATACTGCCGGAAATTTCGGAATTGCCCTCTGTCTTTTCCTATAATCGTTTTGGTGTTGCGGGCAGCGACAAACCGACAGAACCCCACGATGGGATCACGATTGTTGAAACGCTGCGTGAAGCATTAACCATAGCGGAATTGGAACCTCCATTTTTATACGTTATACATTCGCTGGGCAGCTTATATACAAATTTATATGTCCGACTCTATTCACATGAAGCAGCAGGAACGGTCTTTTTAGAATCCAGCCATCCGAAAGATACAAGCCTTAATAAATACCAAAGCAAGGCCGTAAAAGAAATAGATAAGATGTTCGAAATGCTTGATTTGTTGTCATCCCATAAAAAAATCAATGCGGTCCATTGTTTAGAATATTTTGTCTATATAAACTAAAGATTACACTTTTACTTCATCGTCATCCCATTGAGCAGGTACATAAGTGGCCTACAAATGTTTTCAAGCTGAGTGAAGTCTAACGCCAGAATAGAAACTGAGCTTTTAAATGAAATAGTAAAATAAAACTATAAGCTGAATTTCTCCTTAAATCCTTTTTATACATTGAAAATAGTCAGGACTGGTCTCATGGGTTAAAACAAAAACACACCTTTAAGTTAGGGAGAGGTAATAATCACCTAAAAACAACTTGGAGGTCTTTAGGTATGGAAGCAAGAGTCTGTTATCCAGCAGAGAAAACAATAAAAGCTGTGAAGATGCGGTTAGCCGGTGTACCCGTAGAAATGATGAAGGGTTCGAAACCCAGGAGGCTTAAAAGAAGGAAGCGATGGTTCAAATGTGGGCGAATACAGCGGTTCGAACAGCATGAGAGTAAAGCAGTATGGGCCTGAATGTGAAAATGAAACAACGAAACTGCAGGCAAGAACGGCAGCTGAAGCAGTAGACTGAAGTACTAAAAAAGGACAGCGAAGTAGAAAGAAAATGATATGGGAAATGGACGTAGAATTAGTGAAAGGATTGAAAAATTGTTAAAACCATAAAAAAATATAGATAAATAAAAAAATAATGGTATTATCGTAATGGGTTAAAAATATCGTTGGGAGGAAAACAATGAAAAAATTAGTAAGTATTAGCTTATCATTATTTTTATTATTGCCAAATGTAGCATTTGCGCAAGACAATACCAGTTCAACACCTAATACTTTAGTTGTAGAAGGGGCAGAGGCACAAAAGAACAAAAATGTACCAGAGCCATCATCGGTTGAGGAGAAAATGGTGAGTGCTCTCACAGATGAAACAGGATCAGAAGGAAATGAAGCGCAAAATTTGACTGGCACAATTTCTTTTTCTGACAGCCAGACAATTTCAGAGTATAGCACTTCAGTTAATGTTATTAACAAAACAACAGACGAATACATAGGAATTAATGTAAGAACTGATGGGACTTTTAGTGCAAGCCTTACTGAAGGAACATACGAAGTGTATGCAATCTATCATTGGGATGGGGAAGATTCTAAAACTTTTTACAGCACGCAGACCTTCACAATCTCAAACGAAGCCACTGTTCCTTTTTCATTAAATATCAATATATTTGTTGATAACATAAAAGGTAAGGTTTTTGAAGAAGGAACGAATAAACTGTTTGTAAACGGGTGGATAAATGTAAAAAATAAAGAGGGCTCTAGATATTATGATTTACGTGTCGATTCCAAAGGGGAATTTGTCGACACTTTGCCGGCTGGAATCTATATAATTAATTATATGGATTTTGAAGGTAATGAAGATCTAGATGTGAATACCATTAATTATGAATTTGAAATTAAAGATAACCAAGAAAACATACTTGATATCAAAATTCCATCGCCAAGCTTTAAAGGGAAAGTGATTTTTAAAAATGGCAGGATCTTAACAAGCGATGAAGAGCTGTACTTACAAATAGAAAATACCAATAATAACACATTTTCCACTACTAAAATTTTAGAGGATGGAACTTTTAGCAAAAAGTTAAATCCAGGAAATTACAAAATCAGAGAGTTAACTATACAAAATAAAGAAACCTATGATTGGGAAAGTTTCGGCTTAAATGAAAAAATTGAAATACTAGAAAACGAAGTTACGACAAAAGATATTATTATTAACGAGTATAATGTGTCCGGAAATGTAAAAGAGAGTGAGACACTTAACCATATCAATTCTGGTCAAATATCAATAATGTCTGTTTCAGATGACGGAGAATCTGATTATTTTAGGGCAGTGATCCACGAAGACGGTACATTCAAAACAACGGTGCCTAACGGGAAATACAGAATTACAGATATTAGATTAGAAGACGATTCTTATATTGAATTAAATCAGGAATTTGAAGTTAACGATAACAAAGTTGAGGATTTACATGTAACGATTCCACCGGTCAGCTTTATCGGCCAGCTGAAGTTTGCAGATAATAAGGTTGACTTTGAAAATTCGTCTGTATCCCTTACAATCAAAGGCAATAATGACTATTTTTATGTTCAGCCTGATAAGGAAGGTCTTTTCAATCTGCGTCTTCCAAAGGGTAACTATATTTTGCAATCCGTACGTGTTTATGATTATGAAACACATAAGAACAAAACATATTATGTGAATGAATCCTTTGAAATTAACGGAGATAAAACTCCGAAAGAATTGATCATTAAATCGGATAATTTTTCAGGAAAGTTAGCAGTGGGTAATTCAAGCTCTTACAATTTAGGTGAGGGTTATATGAGAATCAAAGACGTAGAGAGCGACGAACATTACTCAGTTACTATTGACGAAGAAGGAAATTTTTCCGGAAGGCTGCCTAAAGGGAAATATCAAGTGTATGATCTTGATATTTATGATGTTGATTTAAAATTCATCAACAAAACAGAATTTGAAATAACAGATGAGAATGGAAACACATCCATTGATGTATCTGTTCCGGCATTAGCGTTGGAAGGAGAAGTAGTTCTTCCAGACGAAATTACTAACACTGACATTGAATATGCCGCGCTTACCGTTTCCAAGGGAAATACTTCTGAAACTATTCGTTTAGATTCTGAAGGTAAGTTCTCCGTTCATATGCCGGCAGGAGAATATAAGATTGAAAGCGCAACTTTTGACTTATCTACAAATAAAAGAATCACATACAGTCTAGATGAGTCCGTTTCGATAAGTGCGAATCAGACTTCTCCAGTTTTTAAAACGATTACGCTGCAAACACTAAACCTTAAAGGGAATGTGGCAGAAGAAGGTACGCTTAATAAACTGGGTTCAGGCTCAATCGATATTCGAAATAAAAACACAAGAGACTATTATACTTTGGAATTTTCTGAAGATGGTTCCTTTTCAGCTTTCCTTTTAAAAGGAAATTATGTAATCGAAAGGGTTAACTTTTGGGAACATGATAATCATGAGTCTGTTCAGTTAAATCAGGAGTTTACTATTATTGATGAAAATGAAACAACAAGTTTAGAGGTGCGAATTCCTGCTGAAAATGTAAATGGTCAAATCCAGTTTGAAAATGGTTTTGATTTAGCTGATTTAGCGAATTATGATTACAGTTATTTAAGCTTAAAAGACGATGAAGACAATTATGTTTATTTGTCTGTTAACAAAGACGGGACTTTCAATGGAAGGTTAGTTCCAGGAACTTACGAGTTTATTCAATTGTCCATACAAAAAAATGAATCAGACGAACGTTTATCATTCCCGCTTGATCAGGAATTTAGCATAAAAAAAGGTGAAAAGAAAAGCGTAACTGTTACCGTTGAAAAAAATAATGTAACCGGATCTCTTAGTGATGAAGGCGGAAAGCCGTACAGCCTTGGCAGTGGAGAATTGGAACTTCACTCTGATGATGACCGATATTACTCTATTCAAGTAGACGAATCCGGGAAATTCCAAACTCGTCTGCCAGTTGGAGAGTATCGAGTTATTTCTCTTGATACAGAAAAAGAAAGGGTTTTATTAAACTCTACAATTGAAGTAACAGACGCTAGCAAAGATATGAGTTTAAACATTGTTGTTCCTAAAGTGAATTTTACGGGAACCGTTCAATTCAAGGGAGAAATGGATTTTTTAAAAGTGGATGTCATGGTAACTCTTGCTCAAGAGGTTGGAGTCCGTCATCATTACCACCGCAATTTAAAGGTTGAAGACGGCAAGTTCAGCGCCCGGCTTGCCCAAAATAACTATTCTATTTATTCAGTTGTTGTTCGTAATAAAACAACGGGTGCCGAAGAAGAGTTTAAAGTTAATAAAGATTTTATTATGAGCAATGAACCAATTAATGAAACGATTGTTGTAGAAGAAGCGAATGTAAAAGGAAAAGTTTCAGTGAAAAACTCTTCCGAGAACATAGGATATGGTTCAATTATCGTTTATAAAATGAACAGCCAGGACAAGGACAATAAATACTATTTTTTTGATGAGTTTAATTTTAATGAAAAAGGAGAATTCAGTTTTTACCTAAAGCCTGGGGAATATAAAATCACAGGTATAAGTGCTCATGACCTGAATGAATACGTTAATATTTTTGATAAAGAATTCACGGTTGGAGCAGAACCATTAGATTTAGATGTTGTAATTCCACCTGTAACGGTAACTGGAAAAGTTGAATTATCTGATCCAAAAATGCTTGAAAAAATTCTTGAAACGTATGAGAGTTTTGATTTGCATATTCAGAATAAGAAAAGTCAGATGTGGATAGTGGTTCCAATTGAAAGAAATGGATCTTTTAAAATTCGTCTTCCAATCGGTAACTATGATTTTTATGGTATCTCAGCATATCCTTATGATGATTCTTTAGAATCTCTATTTGTACCGCTTGATGATTCTATCGAAATTAAAAATGAATCAATGGCTATAGAGAAAAATATCAAAGTGGACGTGGATGTTCCTTCTCCGACAACGCTGCATATAGATTCAGTGAATGACAGCAGCACAGCAGTCACAGGCAGCACGGATCCAAAAATGACAATCGAGATTTCCAATCAATCAAAAATGATTGGCACTGGAAAGTCAAATTCGGATGGGGAATTTTCTGTGAAGATTCCGAAGCAGAAATTGGGCACGGTATTAACGGTAGTGGTCAAAGATGCAGACGGAAATGAAACAGAAAAAATGGAAGTTAACGTTCAAGATGGCACGCCACCAGAAGCGCCAGTCGTTTATCCGGTGAGTGACCAAAGTGACACGGTAACCGGCAAAACTGAAGCAGGTGCAGCCGTGACGGTAAAAGCAGAAACAGGAACGGAAATGGGAAGCGGCACGGCCGATGATGAAGGAAACTTCAGCATTGAAATCGCCAAGCAAAAAGCAGGCACTACGATTTATGTTACGGCAGAAGACGCGGCCGGCAATGTAAGCAAAGAAACAAAAGTGGTGGTAGCTGACGGCACAGCACCGGAGGCACCAGTAGTAGATCCTGTAAAAGAGCTTCAAAAAGCGGTAACGGGAACGACAGAACCGGGTATGACCGTGACCGTCACCCACAATGAAAAAGTCCTGAAATCCGGAAAATCGGACAAAACAGGAAAGTTTTCTCTTAGTGTGAAGATGCCAGCTAAAGGAAGCATCCTTCTTGTAACAGTAAAAGATGAGGATGGGAATGAAAGTGAAGCAGCAAAGGTGACTGTTTTAGACGGTGTGGCTCCTTCTGCACCGACAGTGGACGCTGTTAACGATCAAAGTGACACAGTAACCGGCAAAGTTGAAGCAGATGCGGCCATTACAATAAAAGCAGAAACAGGAACGGAAATGGGAAGCGGCATGGCCGATGATGAAGGAAACTTCAGCATTAAAATCGCCAAACAAAAAGCGGGCACTTCAATTTATGTTACAGCAGAAGACGAAGCCGGCAATGCAAGCAAAGAAACAAAAGTGATGGTGTCTGACGGCACAGCGCCGGAAGCGCCAGTGGTAGATCCGGTAAAAGAGCTTCAAAAAGCAGTAACGGGAACGACAGAACCGGGTATGACCGTAACGATCATGCACGATGATAAGATCCTTAAAACCGGGAAATCAGACAAGAATGGTAAATTTTCTTTGAGTGTGAAGATACCGGCTAAAGAAAGTGTCCTTCTTGTAACGGTAAAGGATGCGGCAGGAAACGAAAGTGACTCAACAGAGGCAACCGTTTTGGACGGTATTGCACCTTCTGCACCAACAGTGAACCCTGTTAATGACCAAAGTGACACTGTAACCGGCAAAACAGAAGCATATGCGGCTGTGACCGTTAAAGTGGGTACCGAACCCTATACAGGAGAAGCGAATGAGCAAGGTGTGTTTAATGTGGACATCATCAATCCAAAAGCGGGCACTTCGATTTTGGTCACAGCAGAAGACGAAGCAGGCAATGCAAGCAAAGAAACAAAAGTGATGGTGTCTGACGGCACAGCGCCGGAAGCGCCAGTGGTAGATCCGGTAAAAGAGCTTCAAAAAGCAGTAACAGGAACGACAGAACCGGGTATGACCGTAACGATCATGCACGATGATAAGATCCTTAAAACCGGGAAATCAGACAAGAATGGTAAATTTTCTTTGAGTGTGAAGATACCGGCTAAAGAAAGTGTCCTTCTTGTAACGGTAAAGGATGCGGCAGGAAACGAAAGTGACTCAACAGAGGTAACCGTTTTGGACGGTATTGCACCTTCTGCACCAACAGTGAACCCTGTTAATGACCAAAGTGACACTGTAACCGGCAAAACAGAAGCATATGCGGCTGTGACCGTTAAAGTGGGTACCGAACCCTATACAGGAGAAGCGAATGAGCAAGGTGTGTTCAATGTGGACATCATCAATCCAAAAGCGGGCACTTCGATTTTGGTCACAGCAGCTGACCAAGCGGAAAATGTAAGCAAGGAAACAAAAGTGGTGGTGTCTGACGTTACGCCACCAGATGCGCCAGAGGTAGATGATATCACTTCTAAGCAAAAAACCGTTACGGGGAAAACAGAGCCTCAAGTTACGGTAACGATTAAAAATGCGGCAGGAAAAGTCCTTAAATCCGGTAAATCAAATAAAAACGGAGAATTTAAGCTCAGCATTTCTGCACAGCCAGCCGGAACGAAACTTTATATTACCGCAACAGACAGCGCGAAATACACAAGTGAAGTAACGGTTAAGGAAGTACAGCCTTAAAAGCATGGAAAGTCACGTTGAACTCAATTAAATGCTCGCTGAGAAAAATGGGACTCACTCTGTAAAGTGAGACAAATAAAAACACCTTTAAGTTGAAAACGGTAATGAATTGCCTAAAAACAACTTAGAGGTGTTTTTTTATAGGCACAAGACTCAGTTATCAAGAGATGTAAAAATAAGAGTGTGAAGATGCAGTTATCCAGCGTTTAAGGTAACGCATCCACATAAAATCATGACTTAGATATCGCCATTAAATCCCTTGTATTGCGTTGAAATCCATCACACAATAAGGTTTTTTTTGTTGGGATAAAGGTTTTTGCACCAAGCCTGTAATTTTCCCTGTATAAATTCTCCTCACTTATTCAAAATATAAATAGCAAATTGTAAATAGAAAGGAGCTGGATGAACATGAAGAGAAACTCGCTCCTCATGGTGCTGACATTGTCATTCATGAGTGTACTGATTGCTGGCTGTGCCGCCGAAGGTCAAGCAGGAGGTCAAGCCAATTATGACGAAACAAAAAAAATGGTCATTGATATATTAAAAACAGATGATGGAAAAAAAGCGCTCCAGGAAGTATTAAAGGATAAAGAGATCAAGCAGGCCCTTGTCATGGACGAACAGGCTGTAACAAAAACCATTCAAACGACCTTAACATCTGATCAAGGGAAAGAGTTTTGGAAAAAGGCCTTTGAGGACCCGAAATTTGTGGAAAGCTATGCAAAAAGCATGCAAAAAGAACACGAAAAAGTACTGAAAGGCTTAATGGCAGATCCGGACTATCAGAAAATGCTGACAGACGTTTTACAAGACCCTGAGATGCAAAAAACGATGCAGGAAGCCATGAAAAGCCAGGAATTCAGAAAGCATCTTCAGGACGTGATCAATGAGACGTTATCAAGTCCTTTGTATAAAGCCAAAATAGAAGAGACGTTATTAAAAGCAGCGGAAGAAGCCGGGAAACAAGGACAAGACGGCGGAAGCTAACATAATTTTAATTTTTGTAAACAGAAGTGAATAAGGATCGTTATATGGTCTTTATCCCTCTTACGCATGACAGTAAGAGGGTTTTGTTTTGGATAAAAAAGAATAGGTAACCACTAACTCCTTTTATTACCATAAATGGTGCATATTAATAGGTTTAACTTGTAGATATGTAAATTTGTTGATGATAGTATTTAAAAGGGTTTTTAGTTTAGAGGGGGAATTTTTGAATGAAATGGGCAATAAAATGGCTTCTTGCCGGAGCACTTTCTTTTGGACTGGCGGCTTGTGGGGAAGCAGACATTGAAAAAGTATCGGATGACGCCACTTCCGAGAAAACCGAAGAAAACTACAAGGCCAAAAAGAACCTGAACGAAGATGAAAAGCTGGCGCTTGAATTTTATCAGGTGTATATGAAAGGGACAGACGCAAAAGCAAAAGAACAATTTGTCAGTGAAAAAGTCTATGCAGACACGGCTCTGTTATTTTCTTTTGGTGCCGATGAGGAAGGTTCTGACGATTTTAATGATCTGAGAGTCATTGAATCCATACATAAAAAAGAAGAGGGCGAAGAAGCCACACTGGTTCTTGTTCACTCAACGGATCAGGAAGGAGGATTAGAAGAATCAATCGCTGCCTTAATTAACGGGAAATTTGTCATGGCATACGGCCCGTTTGCGGAAGAGGCTGAATACAGAACCGCTTTTGAAGACCTGAGAAGTGAGTTTAAAGCGGACATTCCAACAGAAACAAAAGAAGCATTAGCAAATGCAGAAACCGAAGAACAAGAAGCGAATGACGTGTTTGAAGAAACGTATAAGGTCGGCGATAACGTCAGCATTGATGGTGTAGAAATCACAATTAAGTCAGCTAAGTTTACAGATGCAGCAGAATACGGTGAGCCTCAAAAAGGTAAGGTTATCACGTTAGAAGTCGCAGTGAAAAACAACTCGGAAGAAAATGCTTATGTCGATAATACCGAATTTACTATTTCAGACGCTGAAGGCAATATGCATGAGCAATATTACAGCTACGATGATACGAGCTTCAGCAATGAAGTGAAAGTCGGCAAACAATACGCTGGCAAAGTAGCGTTTGACGTACCGGAATCGGACTCGTATGAAATCTATTATGAGCCGTCCTTCTCGATGAATGAAGGAGAAATTAAGTTCGTTGTATCAAAAGAAGAATTGCAATAATGAATTTGAACCCTCTTATGTGTTTGTTTTTTAAACACGCAGGAGGGTTTTTTTATAATAAAATATATAATGTTGGGAGCCGCTTATCTTTTCAACGATCTCTATTAAAAGGTGTAATTTGGTGGAGAAGATAAAAAAACGTGAAAACTGGGGAAGATAAAATGAAGTTTTTTATGGAATTTGGTGATACCAATTTTATTGGCTGAGTAAATGCGTGGCAATACAAATCCTTTGTGGATGAAGGCTGGGAGTTAGACGGTCCCTTGCAGCACTTTTCTCCCAAAATGAAAAAAGGGACGATTTTGGTGTGTCAGATGACTGAAGAAGGAATTAAACATTCGTGGACGTGAAGGTGAGAATCGGAGCAGAAGAACCCGTATCATTTGTAGTGTATTGCTCTTTTTCAAGCTGAAAGAATATTTCTTTTATTTACATTAAGTGCATACATAGTTCGTCCAAACAAATCATTGGTCATTAATACCCTTATTAGTACTAATAAGGGTATTAATGTACATTCAAAAATAGCCGCAAGAAGGGAGGAGCGTGCTTCAAGGAACATGCCTTGATGCAGAGATCCTGCCGGCGGGTGAGACATTCTTTCTTTTTCCGGCCGGTACCGATTATGTGTATGCATTCAGATTTCCGCAGAAAGGTGCGCATACGGGCTGTTTTGAAAAGAAGAACTTTGGGTAGCGGAAGTAAACGAAGCGCCAAAAATGGCGACCGGAGCCGCCAAAACGAACGGTTGAAATCGAAAGAAACAAAATTCACTCTGCAAAACTCATTTGGTGCTGGGATCATTCAAAGAAAATAATCGGAAAAACGTACTTTGTCATTGCTTATGGATCTGGAATACACATAGATATGTATAAAACCATTGGATAAACCTAAAGAACCGATTTTTTTGAACAAATGAAACTATTTTAAAGGGGTGGCAGCCTTGTTGAGAGAGGGAGAGTGGAAAACAGTAAAAATTGGCGGTATGACAGCCGTTGGATATGTGAGCAATATCGTCCAAAGCGGATTTTACGGCTACAGGGTTGAATTGACGAAAGTAATTTGGATTACGGATGGTAAATACCATTTAAGAAAACCATCACCCGGCATCTTCACAGAAGAGCAGCTGGAGCCCATCGGCGATTTTTGGGACAAGCACCGGGACAAGGAGACGCTGATCGATCTGGCGTTATTAACAGGTGACAAGAAATGGTTTGAAGAACTGACGGGACGAAAACTAAAATGGCATACAGTGGAATAGTAATTGAACAGCAGTGGACACCAGAAGAAATGGCGAAGAAGCGGTGGGGATTTGCATAAAAAAACAGCCAAAGGGGGCTCTGACTGTTCTGTGTTACTCGGATATTGCATGAGAGGATGGGGTTTCCTCACTATCAATAGAATGGACAAGTTCAGAAAGTTTTATACAAACAAAGTAAAAAAGCCGAGGAGATCCCCGGCAAAAAATGAAAAAGGGTTTTTAGAGACGGTTGAAAAGTCGAACATTAGAAAGTATGCTCATTTCAGAAAAAATTATGCAAATAAAAAAAGCCAGGTTTCCCTGACTGTGTATTAGGAAGAACTATAAAAAACTTACCAACAATAAATTTATATGCGGTAAAAAAAGAAATATGCAAAAAAGCCGAGAAAAAGTCCCCGGCCGTTAAAATATTACTCGCAATTCTATTCTGTCACAATGGAGTTGCATCCAAGGGTGTAGAAATTTTTTTGTCTCTAACACCTAAATTAATTTTAGTAATGTTTGAAAGAACCTATCATTTACCTTTCACTGAAAAGCGACTGTTGACTTTGTCTACAATCTGAGACCTCATCAAATAATGAGGTCAATGTCATAACTTTATTATTTTCTAGCTAAACGAACTAACTCCTTCTCAGTTTTTCCATTATAAACTGACTTTATGAGCCCCACATTTGGAGCAAAGTACGTGATATAGCCGTCATCTCTTTTCACCGTTACCACATTTTTGAACGTTCCTGCTCGTGTGGTTAATGTACCATTGATATCCTTTATTCTAGACATCGGTAAGTGGTCCCAGTCTTTCCACTTGTTTCCGACTTTTAAAGGATAGGTAATATCAGTGGAAGTATCAGATGAGAGCCAAGTGTTATATAGCCCGGTGTTATCTTCATATAAAAAGTAAGGATCGTTATTTGAATGAAGCCATTTATCCCAGCCATAATATTTACCTACATAATATGTAGTAAAAGATTCTTGTTCATATTCATATGTATAAATCTTTGTTTTATCTTGTAGGTAACTATACATCCGTAGGTACTGAGAAGACACATAAGCTTTTCCTTTTTTATAGCCAATTTGCGACCAGCCGTTCTTAGATTGAGAGTAAACCGAAACAGAAGCATTATTTTTTAGTGAACCAATCACTTTATAATTATTTCCAGGTCCGCTTCTAACGTTAAGAACACCACTACTAATGCTAACGTAACCCAACTTTGAAGAGGCTGCCTCTGAATGAGCAGGGTTAAATTGAACCGCCAATTGTAAAAATAAAATGATGGTTAAGGAAATTCTAACTAGCTTTTTATACTGCATTACTCCACTCTCCTAACTTTAATCAGGTAAATTATACTATTTAAATAGCCGGTATAAAATAGAAAAATTAAAATTATAAAAGAGAGTAAGAATAATTGCCTGTATTGATAAAGTTGTTTCTTTATGTTTTTTTGATTTTGTTATTATAGTCCTGGTTAAATTTTATGTGGAGGTAAATAGATTGAAGAAATATGAAGGCGGTTTACATAACTACACAGATCAGACTTTGCTGAAGATTTATCAGTTTGATTCTAAAATGAAAAAATGGAGCGTTATAAAATCATTTGTACAAACTCAACAACAGTATGATTCCATCTATGGGCCGTTACAGTTTATAACTAAAGGAAAGCTAATCGACAGCGATAAAGAACAACTTATAGTGGGATGTTCCATTGAAGTATCTTCATAATATTTTCCTTTCCAAGGTTATACAATTCATTATATACGTTTAGAGAGATAGAAGGAGAGGGTAGCCGCCAATTTATCATTACTAAATGGATAATAAAAAGACCGGCCGTAGCCAGTCACAAATACTTCTTCAATATTTTCTTAAATGTTCTTTTATCAATAATTCGTTCGTCGAGTTTCGGCCAGGCACCGCATCTCTTCATTACTAAAGGGCACACCATAATGATCTTTTCTTTCCTCATGGGATCAGCTGCTTTACGTAAAAGGTAAATGTTACGTATTGATTCTCTTATAAATTAATCAAATAACTTGCCTAGTATTTTGTTCAGAGATGAGTTGGTTGAATCCGCCGTTGGTGTATACTGCTTTTTTAACTCTTCTAATGCTCTAGCTTGGTTTTCTTTAAGATTTTGTTTAAATTTCGCTTTGCTGCGCTTCTGACGAGAATCTCTCAGCAACTCCTTCATGGATTGCTCGTTCATCTTGCGTAATTGTTCAACTAGTTCCTTACCTGTATTATCCATCTGTTTCCCCTCTCTTTCTGAATTAGTCTACCTATTACAGAACATCTAATTTGACCACAATAGCGAGGAGAATTTGAAGTAATGCCTGGATATTTACGGCCAAGTCGGTGTCAGTTGTAGTCACCTTTACATGCTTTGATCCTTCGATGACCGTTTTTTGAGTGTTTTGCTGTTTTGTCTTCATGAATTGCTTTAGGTCTTGAACGACGCCTTTGCTTTGATCCGAATCACCGAGAGTGATGCTGATGACGGTGGCAATGGCTACCTGGATTCCGAGCTGTAAAGAAACCGCTGCCTGCGTATCTGTTGTACGGACCTCAACATCTTCAGAATCTTTAACGATAATCCACTCAAAAGATTTCTGCTCACTTGAAACAGCCTGATCGCCTTCTTGCAAAACATCTGCATCATTTTGGTTACTGTTGTCGTCACAATGATCCAATGCTCTCCACTTTTTTTCACTCATGTTATTCACCTCTTTCGGTTTTGGGATTTTAGTTACAAAATGTCTAGTTTAATAACTAGCGCAACCAGCACTTGTAGGAGTGCCTGGATGTTGACGGCCAAGTCGGTGTCAGTCGTTGTGACTGTGACATCTTTTGAATTTTCAATAAGAATTTTCTGTTTATTCGTTTGCTCAGAATCAAATTTCTGGAACAGCTCTTGCGCTACAGTTTGGCCTTCATCCGAATCGCCAATGGTGATGCTGATAATTAGCGCAATGGCTAGCTGCAAGCCTACTTGAAGGGAGACAGCTGCCTGCGTATCTGTTGTTTGAACCTCAATATTGCATGAATCTTTAATCCACACTAGCTCGTCGGATTCTTGTTCGATGACTGATTTCTGAATACCTTCCTGCAGAACATCTGAATCGTCGTGTTCATTGTTGTTCTCACTCTGCTTACGTCTTGGCTTTTTGTAGTCATCCTCATCATGATTTCTTGACATAACTTTAAACCTCCTTTTCCGTGTTATACAATAACGTATGAGGCTATCAGGCTTTTTGAAGCGGCATATGTAACTATTCTAAAAAAATAAAAAATCGCTTATGAACAAGCGATTTCAGAAGATAGAATGGAAAGGAGCAATGAAATGGGCGTCATCGCTTTAAATAAAAAGAAGAACGCCTATTATTGTCTAGCTGCGAAAATTTAATGTAATATTTTAAACTTATATATTAGATTGACTGTAAAAGAGCACTTGGATCGGTTAAAAGAATTAGGATATGTTGAATGGGAAAAGGGGGAAACCAAGAACGCTGTATATAAGAGAGGAAAAAGCAAAAGAGTCCGTGTAAGGACTCTTTTTGTAGAGCGTCTATCCTGAAATTAAGTGTCTCCCATATGGTCTCCCAAAATAATGGGGAGAATACAGGAAACTACAAAGCAGAAAATAGTTTTAAACTTCGAGAACTCTAATATATCAAAGTTTTAAAAGTAGGTTTATTTCAATCTACAGATCACTGTTCTTTTTTATTGTAATAGTCGACAGCGAACTGGGCGCCTTCTTCGACCATCTTGTTATCAGCAATATCATCTGGATGAGGATTGCCGGCTTTATGAACGGGGAAATTTTCGGCCGATGGCTGAGACTCTCCATTCAGCTTTTTCTTTGCCTGCGTCATCCAGCCGTCAAATTTTGTCCGATTTTCTTCTTTAGACAGCCACCATGCAGCCGCGCTGGCGCCAACGAGAAGGTAGCCAAGTCCGCCGTTTTTTTGTTTTTTATTTACATTGTTGTTATACATGAAAAAATCCTCCTTCATAGCTGCCACAAAGGGCGCTTGCTTGAGAATAGTTTACCCGTGGTTTTCCTATTCAAAACATAGCTGGATGAAAAAAGAAAGTGGTTTAAAGACGATAAGTGAGGGTAATAATGATATGTTAAGGATAAACTGATTAAGAGAGGAAGTGGGCACGATGGAACATTCATTCCACTCTTCACAATGGACATGGAAAGAGTTCGATATAAAAAATGATGAACAGGCGAAAGAGCTCGCGAAAAAGCATCATACATGCAAAAAATGGATTGAAGATGTGAAGACGGATAAAACCAATTCTCTCGAAATGTATACAGGGACGCCCGGTGAAGAAGTGCTTTGGGGCTCACTTGTTTATTTACAGAATGCAGACGAAAAAAATAATCGGCATGTTTTCCATTTTTATTTGACACGAAATGAAATGGTCACAGCCAATTTAGACTTATCGAGGCTTGATTTTGCAAACGTGAAAGTGATGAAAGAAAAAATGCATCATTCTGAAACATCGGTAGAAGGATTCCTTGTGTTAATTGGGGAGATCATGACGCATTTTTTAATAGAAATCGATAAATTTGAAGTGAAGCTACGGGATTTATTGTGGGAGATAAAAGAAAGAAACAACACGAGTATTTTAGATCGGGCGGCTAATACAGATCACGAACTGCTGATTTGGAAAAACCTCATCATTCCAATGATGGAAATTCGGATGGCAGTGGAAGAAGCATTTGGCGACGAAGTGATGGAAGGAAAACAATATAAACGGACTAAGAGGCGAATAGAGCGTTCAAGGACGCTTATACGTGAATATGAAGAAGAAATAGATGCGCTTTTAGATCTTGAAAATGTTGTGTCGACACACCGTGGGAACGAAATTATGAAAACACTCACGGTCATCACGACTTTATTCACACCAGTTATGGCTCTCGGTGCGATCTGGGGAATGAATTTCAAGCATATGCCGGAACTGGAATGGAAATACGGCTATTTATTTTCAGGCGCGTTGATCGGAGCATGTACATTTGCTCTTTATGTTTTTCTAAAGCAAAAAGGCTGGATGGGTGATATTCTGGCTGTCCGCAGCAAAAAATCTTTTTTTAAGTGATTCGTTTTTCTTATGGACAGTGATAAAGTTCTTGTTATTTACTTATATCTATGAATGTAATAAGATAAAAGGTGTGAAAAATTAGAACAAATAAAAAAACTAATTTTCCGACTGCCTTACACTACATATTCAACTTAAGAGGGGGAACCGAAATGGCGACTAATGATGTCTTTAACGCCCGCGCAAGTTTTGACCTGAATGGTAAGCGCTACAATTACTACCGTCTGGCGGCACTCGAAGAAGCGGGTACGGCGAATGTTTCACGCCTGCCATATTCGATTAAAGTATTACTTGAATCTGTACTCCGTCAATTTGACGGTTATGTGATTAAAAAAGAGCATGTTGAAAACTTGGCGAAATGGGGCGCGGATGCTGATGCGGAAGCAGAAGTTCCATTCAAGCCTTCACGCGTTATTTTGCAAGACTTTACAGGAGTTCCAGTTGTCGTTGACTTAGCTTCTCTTCGTAAAGCGATGGCTGATATCGGCGGCGATCCACAAGTCATTAACCCTGAAATCCCGGTTGACCTCGTTATTGACCACTCTGTTCAAGTAGATGCTTACGGCACACCGGAAGCGCTGGAGCGTAACATGGAGCTTGAATTTGAACGCAATGCAGAGCGTTACGAATTTTTAAGCTGGGCACAAAAAGCATTTGACAATTATCGGGCGGTTCCGCCGGCAACGGGGATTGTTCACCAAGTAAACCTGGAGTATCTGGCAAATGTTGTCCACGCGATTGAAACAGAAAATGGCGAATTTGATGCATATCCGGATACACTTGTCGGAACAGATTCCCATACAACAATGATTAACGGCATCGGTGTACTTGGCTGGGGCGTTGGCGGTATTGAAGCGGAAGCAGGTATGCTTGGACAGCCTTCATACTTCCCAATTCCTGAAGTGGTCGGTGTTAAACTAATAGGCGAACTTCCAGACGGCGCCACAGCGACTGATCTTGCTCTAAAAGTAACACAAGTCCTTCGTCAGACAGGCGTAGTTGGTAAATTCGTTGAGTTCTTTGGTGCAGGGGTTGCATCACTTCCGCTTGCAGACCGTGCAACAATTGCGAATATGGCACCTGAATATGGCGCAACTTGCGGATTCTTCCCGGTTGATTCGGAAGCACTTGATTACATGCGCTTAACAGGCCGTGATGAAGGTCATATTCAAGTTGTTGAACAATACTTGAAAGAAAACGATATGTTCTTCACGCCGGCAAATGAAGATCCTATTTACACAGAAGTGGTTGAACTGAACCTTGCTGAAATTGAGCCGAACTTGTCCGGGCCGAAACGTCCACAAGACTTGATTCCACTCTCTCAAATGCAAAAGTCATTTCAAACAGCGGTCAGTGCGCCTCAAGGCAATCATGGCTTCGGATTAACAGCAGATGAGCTTGACAGAACAACAACTGTTAAATTTAATGATGGTGCAACAGCTGAAATGAAAACAGGTGCAATCGGCATTGCGGCGATCACATCTTGTACAAATACATCGAATCCATATGTTCTTCTTGCAGCTGGCCTTGTTGCCAAAAAAGCGGTTGAACTTGGTCTTGAAGTGCCGAAGTTCGTGAAAACATCATTAGCACCAGGCTCAAAAGTTGTCACAGGCTACCTTCGCGATTCAGGTCTTCTTCCTTATATGGAAAAAATCGGTTTCAATGTTGTTGGCTATGGCTGTACAACATGTATTGGGAACTCAGGCCCAATGAAAGAAGAAATTGAAAAAGCGATTATTGATTCTGATCTTCTTGTTACATCTGTTCTTTCAGGTAACCGTAACTTTGAAGGCCGTATTCATCCGCTTGTCAAAGGAAACTACCTTGCGTCACCGCCGCTTGTTGTCGCATACGCACTTGCAGGGAACGTAAACGTAGATCTTCAAAACGATCCAATCGGCAAAGGAAAAGATGGACAGGATGTTTTCTTTAAAGATATCTGGCCAGGAACAAAAGAAGTAAAAGAAGCGGTTAAACGCACAGTAACGCCTGAATTGTTCCGCAAAGAATATGGTCAAGTATTTAACAGCAATGAAAAATGGAATCAAATTCAAACGAGCAACGAAGCGCTTTATAGCTGGGATGCGGATTCTACTTACATTGCAAATCCGACATTCTTTGAAAATCTTTCTACAAACCCGGAACCGATCCAGGCACTTGCGGGACTTCGCGTAATGGGTAAATTCGGTGATTCCGTCACAACGGACCATATTTCACCAGCAGGTGCAATCGGCAAAGATACACCGGCAGGAAAATACTTGCGTGAAAAAGGCGTTGAGCCTCGTAATTTTAACTCGTATGGCTCCCGCCGTGGGAATCATGAAGTAATGATGCGTGGTACGTTCGCCAACATCCGGATCCGTAACCAAATCGCACCAGGTACAGAAGGCGGATTGACAACATTTTGGCCTACAGGCGAAGTAATGCCGATTTATGATGCATGCATGAAGTATCAAGAGCAGGGTACTGGCCTTGTTGTGCTTGCAGGTAAAGACTACGGAATGGGTTCTTCACGTGACTGGGCGGCCAAAGGAACAAATCTCCTTGGCGTTAAAACAGTCATCGCGGAGAGCTATGAGCGTATTCACCGTTCAAATCTTGTTATGATGGGCGTGCTCCCGCTTCAATTCAAGTTAGGTGATAATGCAACAACACTTGGTTTAACAGGTGAAGAAACATTTGAAGTAGCCATTACTGATAACGTAAAACCACGTGAAATTGTAAAAGTAACAGCAACAGCTAAAGATGGCAAGAAAACAGAATTTGATGCGCTCGTTCGTTTCGATTCTGAAGTTGACGTTGACTACTACCGCCACGGTGGTATTTTGCAAATGGTCCTTCGCGGCAAATTGCAAAGTGTAAACGCAAATAACTAATAAAGTGAATGAAGCCGGTTCCTGATAAAGGGAACCGGCTTTTTTTCGTGATGCAGTTGCTATTCAAATATGATTGTAGTTTAATGATACATATAAATGAATAATTATTTATGAGTGCTCGAAACAAAATTGTTGAGAGATAATAGGGAATCCGGTAGAAATCCGGAGCAGCCCCCGCTACTGTAAAAGCATTTTGTTTAAACATGCTTAAGCCAGGAAACCTGCTTATAAATAGATACTTCTAAATTCTTCGGTGGGAAGAAAAGGATTGAAAAACGCTTTTTCTCTTTTATTGATAAAGGGCTTATTTGCAAACCTTAACTTCACGAGTTAAGGTTTTTTTATATTTATGTATATAGGGGAAGGGATGTTTTTACATTGACAGAAGAGAGTTTGCTGGCTGTACATATACCGAAAAGAGATGAAAAAATCGGTGAAGAAGTTCAAAAATACATAAATTCACTTACAAAACCTCAAGGCAGTCTTGGCAGGCTGGAAGAACTAGCTGTTGAACTATCAAAAATGACTGGAGAAGCATTTCCTGTTATTTCACCTCCAGGGGTGATTATATTTGCTGCGGATCACGGGATTACATGTGAAGGAATTTCTGCTTATCCACAAGAGGTTACTGTACAAATGGTACGGAATTTTTTGAATGGCGGAGCCGCGATCAATGTTTTCAGCAGGTCTATTCGTGCAGAGATGTGTGTGGTAGATATTGGAGTAGCCAGTGATATAGAGCATGAACAGCTAAAGATGAAAAAAGTTCGGTATGGAACAGCTAATTTTTATAATGAAAACGCAATGAGCCGTGATGAAGCAATGAAAGCACTAGAAGCTGGATATGAACAAGCATCAAAAATGATCAGCGATGGTGTTAAATGTCTTATCCCTGGAGAAATGGGTATTGGCAATACAGCAGCAAGCAGTGCAGTAACAGCGGCAATCAGCGGCATTAGTGTAGAAAAACTTGTTGGTATGGGGACCGGCATTGAAAAGGAAAAAATCAAGTATAAACAAATGATCATTAAACAAGCTCTTGAAAAAAGAAAGCCGAAAGCAGATGATCCTATTGATATTTTATCTAAAGTGGGCGGTTTGGAGATAGCCGCGATGGCGGGTGCAATGCTCGCTTCTGCAGCAAATAGGACCCCTATTCTTATAGATGGCTTTATTGCTGCGACTGCTGCATTAGCAGCCAAAAAGATTTCCAGTAACGTGACAGATTATATGATTATGGGACATTGTTCAGTTGAGCCCGGTCATAAGATAATAATGGAATTATTAGAGAAAAAACCACTTCTCGATCTCCAAATGAGGTTAGGGGAAGGATCGGGAGCTGCTGTTGCTTTTCCGATTCTCCAATCTGCTGTTTTAATGCTGAAGGAGATGGCTACATTTGATTCAGCTCAAATATCGGGACGGGAGTAGAGGAGGCTTATATGTTTACAAATGAAGAGAAGCAGGCAATTTATAAAGTTATATTTTCAAGAAGGGATGTACGGACTTTTATGCCCAATCCAGTGGGTGAGTCAGCTGTAAAAAGAATACTGGAAGCAGCTCACCATGCGCCATCTGTTGGATTTATGCAGCCGTGGAATTTTATTTTGATCAATGAAGATAACATAAAACAAAAGCTGGCCTGGGCAGCAGATAAAGAACGGAGAGCACTGGCGATCCATTATGAAGATGATGAGCGGTCATCCGCATTTTTGAAATTAAAAATTGAAGGATTAAAAGAAGCGCCATTATCGATTTGCGTTACGTCCGATCCGTCAAGAGGCGGATCACATGTATTAGGGCGAAATTCGATACCGGAAACAGATATGATGTCGACCGCATGCGCCATTCAAAATATGTGGCTTGCTTCCTGTGCAGAAGGATTAGCGATGGGGTGGGTCAGCTTTTATAAGAAAGCAGATATAAGGGACATATTAGGAATCCCTCATCATGTTGATCCAGTTGCATTAATCTCAATAGGATACACAGATCTATATCCGAAAGAGCCTATTTTAGAAACGGCAAAATGGAGAAAAAGAAAGGAACTGGACCAGTTAATTTATTATAATAAGTGGGGAGAATCATAAAAAAAGATTTCCGGCTTTTTGCCGGAAATCTTTTTTTATTTATTATTTAGTATCCGGTGCAATAGGAATACCGGGACGGGAAGAATCACTGCCGCCAAACAGTTCTCCAGTATCCGGATGGATTAAAACAGCCTGCACGTTGCCAATTGAGAGAGCAATGGAGTCAAATTGAAAATTCATTTTCTCAAGTCTCTGTTTAGCTGATTCCGGAATGCCAGCTTCCGGCCAAATAAGCGGCCCGGTGCCATTATAAATCCGAGGCTCTTCGATAGCGTCTTTAACATCCATTCCATAATCTAAAATATGAATCATTGTTTGCAAAACAGAGGTGGGGATGGTCGGTCCGCCTGGTGATCCGAGTGTTAAAACAGGTGCACCGTCTTTAAAAACAATGGTCGGTGTTTTCATGCTCACAGGGTATTTACCTGATTCAACTGAATTAATCCCGGCCGGATCCGGGTCAAAATCGGTCATATCATTGTTTAATAAAAACCCGCAGCCTGGCACCATAATACCAGAGCCGAAAAAGTGCTCTAACGAAGACGTGCAGGCAGCGATATTGCCTTCTTCGTCAACCGCAATAAAGTGGGTCGTATCCGGACCCGGATCGGTCGTGCCGGCATTTTTATGATGAGGCTGTTTGTCATCATATTCCCACGGGTTGCCTTCTGTAATGTCAGCATTTCTAAATTCAAAATTTATGAGTTTTACTCTGTCATCTAAATATTTTTTCGTTAAAAGCCCATTTAATGGGATGTCATAAAATGCGGGATCACCCATAAAAGCAAGTTTATCGGCCGTCATAATCCGCATCACTTCTGCAAAAAGATAATATTTTTCCCATGAATGAATGTCATATTGAGCAATATCCACTTTTTCAAGCAGCTTCAGCATATAAAGAAGAGCAAAGCCGCCGCCATTTGGAGGTGCAGGAACAGCCACTGTATAATCTTTATAAGTTCCGCTAATTGCTTCTGATACCGTTGCTTCATATGAAAACAAATCTTCTTTTTCCATAAATCCATCAAATGATTGAACGATTTCGACTATTTTATCAGCAATTTCTCCACGATAAAATACGTCCGCTCCTTTTTCCTGCAAAAGTTTAAGTGTTTTTGTCAGCTCTTTATTAACGACAATTTCTCCTTCTGTAAGAGGAACACTATCCGGAAAAAAGAATGTTTTTGCTTCCTTGCCCAGCCGGTCGCTAAACCGCTCTAAGCCTGTATTCCATGTTAAATTCACACGCACGCCTTTTTCAGAAAGCTGTACAGCAGGCTCCATTACATCAGACCAAGACATCGTGCCAAACTCAGCCAATGCTTTTTCTACTCCTTTTAAAATCCCAGGTACCGCAACAGCTGTACCCGGGGTTGAGCGCTCCAAAAAAGGAATGACATCTTGATGCTCATCGACAAAAACATTTTTATGGGCTTTTTTCGGTGCTTTCGAATGCCCATTTACGACGAATGTTTTCTTTTTCTTTGCGTCATAGTACATAATAAAACCACTGGCTGCGAGCCCGGTATTGAAAGGCTCTGCTACAGCAAGCGCAAATTGCATGGCCGCAAGTGCGTCCATCGCATTTCCGCCTTTTGATAAAATATCAGCGCCAATGGCTGACGATTCTTCTGTCGCACTTGCGGTCATGCCCTTTTTTCCACGGGCACGCTGTTCGTGTAAATCGTTTTTCTGGTTTTTCCAAATATGATCCATTGTCATCTAGTTGTCCTCCGTTTTAAGCTGAGATAGCCTTTCAATTGTTTTTGCGAGTAAAGCGGTCCGTTCAATGAGCGAATCAACAACGGTATATTCGTTTGTTTCGCTGTGTGAAAATTCTCCAACTGGTCCCATTCCATCAATAGTTGGAATGCCTTCTGCTGCCGTAAATGAGGCATCAGATGCACCACCGGTAGATTCTCCATGGATCATTAACCCTGCTTGTTTGCCTATATCTTTTACTTCTTTAAGGAGCTGTTTGGATTCTTCCGTTTCTTCCATTGGCGGGCGGGCAATTCTTCCTTCCACTTCCGTATCGGTCCCATGAACTGTGTCTTCTTCGGCAATGGCGTATATATCCTTCACCACTTCGTCTGCCTGCTGCTTATTATTCACACGGACATCAATAACCGCTTCCGCTTCTGGTGACACGGTATTGGCGGACGTCCCGCCTTTAATTAACCCAACATTAACAGAAAGGCCATTTTCATGATCATTTAACTGCTGCAATTTAATAATTTTATGCGCGATTTCTTCAATGGCACTTCGTCCAATTTCCGGCTCTACACCCGCATGGGCACTTTTGCCAGACACCCGCATCGTGAACCGGCCAACCCCTTTGCGGGAGGTGACCACCCCCTCGTTTGGACGCCCGCATTCAACGACCAAGCTGTATTTCTTCCCAACTGCAGCTTCTTTAATTAATGCTTTAGAAGAAGGAGAGCCAATTTCTTCATCGCTGTTAAAAAGAATATGCACATTATGAAAAGCAAATGAATCAATTTCTTTAAGTGCTTTCATTGCGTAAAGAACTTGAACATGACTTGCTTTTTCATCATTCACACCAGGACCGTAAGCTTTGCCGCTAATGATTTCAAATGGCCGGTTTTCTGCTTCTCCGTCCGGAAAAACAGTATCTATATGGGCGATAATTAAAATGCTGGGGTGTTTGGCATGTGGGGAAGTGATGCTTAAATGGTTTCCATATTCTGTTTCGCGGTGAACAGCAACGGACATCCCGATCTCTTCAAATTCCCTTTGTAGAGCCACGCCAATATTATCGACGCCTTGTTTATCGTAAGAGTTACTGTCTATATTGACCAGCTTCTCCAAAAGTTCAATCATGTTTTCTTTTTCCTGCTTTAAATAGGTAATCAACGACTATTCCTCCTTGTGGTCATCTTTTATATGTACCCTAAATTACAAAATACATAAACGTAAGGAACAATCATGGTAAAATAGAAGTAGAATTCGCTCAATTAAAGGAGTTTTTGTTTTGTTTATTTCTGAAACACAAGTAGAAGTCCGCTATGCAGAAACAGATGCGATGCAGGTTGTGTATCACGGCCAGTATGTTGTCTGGTTTGAAATCGGCAGGACTGGGTTGATTAAAGATTTAGGTTTTCATTACGCGGATATGGAAAAAGCGGGATTTGTTTCGCCGGTAACGGATATTCAGCTGTCCTATAAACGCCCGTTTCGGTATGGGGAAACGGCAACCATCCGCACATGGATTCAATCACACAGCGGCATTCGTACGACATATGCGTATGAAATTGTTAATGAAAAAGGCGACGTATGTGTAATCGGTTCAAGCGTACATACAGTGGTCAATAAAGAAACATTCCGGCTGGTGAAATTTAAAAAAGAATTTCCGGAATGGCACGCTGTATATGAGAAAGAAAAACAGGATCAATAATGGCATTTGGACTAAAGCGGGCGGACGTTGAAAAGTGGAAGAAAGAAGTGGCCATGGGCGAGATTTCTTTTTTAACGCATTATTGGCAGGACGACCGTTTTCCGCATTGCCGGACGGTCACAAAAGCGGGTTGCCTTGATGTGGAAAAATTAATAAGCTGGGGCCGGCAATATGATTTAAAGCCGGAATGGATTGATATGCGCAATCCATCCCGGCCTCATTTTGATTTGCTTGGTGAGAAGCAGCTTTTCATTTTAAAGCATGAAAAGCTTTTTCATCATATTGAGCGATTTAATCTTGAGTAGCCCCTGTTTCTTTTATGTAGTCATAATCAGGTTCTTGCAGCGCAGCATTAAATCCTACCTTTAGGTGGTGGTTGTCAAAATACCAGACATCTTTTTCTTCCACGAAGTACGTGATGCCGTCATGCACGGCGGTGACAGCCGGTTCAACCGGCTCGTCTTTTGCCACACCAAGCGAAAAACCTTCATGAAGCGGACTTGACCCGCCGTACCGTACGTAAAAGCGGACGGAATCACCTTTTTCCACCTGCATTTCTTCTTTGAACCATTTTTTTGCTTGGCTGGTGATATCGATTTTCACACCGGATCACTCCATTCTTTTTTTCATAGTGTAGCATGGAAACGGGCTTACTCAAAATAGTTCACAACAATGTGAGGAAAGAAGGTCTTCCCATGGATCAAACAATTGTTGTAAAAGGGAATACCGGACAAGAAGCGATTCATAAAGCACTCAACATGATGAATACTTCTGTAACGGATGTGAACATTATGATTCTTGAAAATGGCGGAACCATTTTCTGGGGCTTGCAAAAAAAGAAGCTGTTGTACAAGTGACAAAAAAAGATAGGCCGGACCTGTCTGTTTTAAATAATCAATTATTGACGGCAGAAGAGAAAACGGTAAGTGAGCCGAAAAGAGCAAGCATTCATGTGAAGCTGAACCGAAAGAATTAGCGGACGGCTCAGTAGATTATCGGGAGTCCAGTTTTATTCCAACTGTCGGAGAAGGAGTACCCATTGCAAAAATAACACAAGCGGTTCCTGGAACACCTGGCATCACTGTTAAAGGAGAACAACGTCTCCCGAAACCCGTAAAAGGAATCGTCATTCGCGCGGGAAAAGGAGTGCGAATGCTTGGTCAAGGAGAAGTTATTTCCTTAATGTCTGGCCGGCCACATGTCCAGAAACGCGGCAATCGGGTAAAGATAGACTTGTTAAAACAATATGAGCATGATGGAGATGTGAATTTAAAGAGCGGCAATATGTATTTTGACGACTTTTACTTAACGAAGCAAAAATCAGGAAGCTTGAAGTGTCACAGACGTGGGATGTATTTCGGCTCATAACCGGCAAAAAAAATGCACCAATGATGAGTGGAATTAAACAATTTATTCAAAAAACAGCCCGCTGCCATAATTTGATTGATGAGGAATGGAGCGGATTATCCATGCATTTGTATAAACTCTTTTTTACACTTCCGCCTTATGTAAAAGGCGGTTCTGTTTATGCTGGCACGTTTATTAAAGTAAAAGAAGCCGGGTCCGAAAGTGGGGTTAAAACAAAGTTTGACATCCAGGCAATCGGGAGAATTGAATTTTTGAAAGTACATCCTGAAGTAAACGTTCAATTTGGTATGAAGCAGCTCACCTTTTATCATGAAGAAGGACCGGTGTGCTTATTTGTTGGAGAAGACGGCCTCATTAAAAAAGCCGGTTTAACGGGTGACCGTTAAACCGGCTTTTCTATTTGTTTTTGCCGGAAGACACTTTTGGTTCCGTCCCATTACGCAAACGGATAATATTAGCACGATGACGGTAAATCACAAAAAAGGATAATGCGACAACGACAGCCAAAAAAGGGAAATCCTTTGTATAAATCGTATGAATAACAGCGTAAATAAACGCCGCGACGGCTGCGGAAACAGACGCTACGGAGACGTACTTTGTAATCAAAAGAACGCTCACAAAAATCGCAGCTAAAAGCAGGAAAAATAAAGGACTGTAGGCAAGTAATACACCTGCAGAAGTGGCGACCGCTTTTCCTCCTCTAAATCCGGCAAATAATGGAAATATGTGACCGATGACCGCAAAAAGACCTGCTAAAAGCGGGTGGACACCCGTAACGAACCCTTGCCAATGAAGTAAAATTGGGATTAAAGTAGCGGCGGTTCCTTTTAAAATATCAGCTGCTGTCACGAACGAACCGGCTTTTTTGCCGAGTACACGAAACGAATTAGTCGCACCTAAGTTACCGCTTCCATGCTCGCGGATATCAATGCCGAAAAATGCTTTTCCTGCAATCAGGCCGGATGGAATCGAACCTAAAAGGTACGCGATGATTAAAATAAGTGCTGGAATCAATTTCTCATTCTCCCTTTTTGTATTGTATAATCATGTGCATGACGTTCTCATTCATTTTACCACGGGGATAAGAATGGCGGGAAAATTATTTCGGTTGATTCTCACGGGAAAGTAACGTACGCTTTAAAACGGAATCGACAAACGTATTGGAGAACACTCGACTTTTATGATATGATAGTTAGGAACATACGTTTTATGTGCGGGTGTTGGAAAGAGAGGGGACTTAGTTCATGGCGGATGAAACAAAAAAATCAGTGTATAATGATGACTCCATCCAGGTTCTCGAAGGGCTTGAAGCTGTTCGAAAACGTCCGGGGATGTATATAGGATCAACAGACGGTCGTGGGCTTCACCATTTAGTGTATGAAATCGTTGACAACTCGGTTGATGAAGCGCTCGGCGGACACGGAACCGAGATCAATGTCACGATTCATAAGGATAATTCAATTAGTGTTCGTGACTACGGACGGGGCATGCCTACCGGAATACATCGAACAGGCAAACCAACAGCAGAAGTAATTATGACGGTTCTTCACGCCGGCGGAAAGTTCGGACAGGGCGGCTATAAAACGAGCGGTGGCTTGCACGGGGTTGGGGCTTCTGTTGTGAATGCCCTGTCCCAATCGTTAACAGTGACGATTTGGCGCGATGGCTTTCAGTACGAGCAGCATTTTGAACATGGCGGCAAGCCGGTCACGACGCTTGAGAAAAAAGGAAAAGCAAAATCGACCGGTACGCAAATCTATTTTAAGCCGGATGAAACGATTTTCTCGACGACTGTTTTTCAGTTCGATACGCTCAGTGAGCGGCTGAGAGAATCGGCTTTTTTATTAAAAGGGTTAAAAATTACACTTGAAGATAAACGAAAAGACCGCGAACAAAAAGAAGAATTCTTTTTTGAAAACGGCATAGAAGAATTCGTTAAATATTTAAATGAAGAAAAAGATACGCTTCATCCGGTTGCTTCGTTTGAAGGCATTCAAAATGAAATTGAAGCGGAATTTGCGTTTCAGTTTAACGATGGTTTTTCCGAAAACATACTATCGTTTGTCAATAACGTCCGCACAAAAGATGGCGGTACACATGAAGCCGGCGCGCGAGCAGCAATGACGCGCACATTCAATGAATATGCGCGTAAAAGCAGTTTGTTAAAAGAGAAAGATAAAAACTTGGAAGGAACCGATATTCGGGAAGGATTAACGGCCATTGTCTCTGTTCGTGTGCCAGAAAACCTTTTGCAGTTTGAGGGACAGACAAAAGGAAAACTTGGAACAGCAGAAGCCCGATCAGCTGTAGACCAAGTCATCTCAGAAAAATTGCTTTATCTTCTGGAGGAAAACCCGGATGTAAGCGCGCTGCTCATAAAAAAAGCGGTAAAGGCTGCACAGGCTCGTGAAGCGGCCCGTAAAGCGCGGGAAGACGCCCGTAACGGCAAAAAGCGCAAAAAAGGAGAATCCATTTTGTCGGGAAAATTGACACCAGCCCAGTCACGCAACCCGGAACGAAATGAACTGTATCTTGTCGAAGGTGATTCAGCCGGCGGCTCGGCAAAGCAGGGACGCGACCGGAAATTCCAGGCAATTTTACCACTTCGTGGAAAAGTGATCAATACAGAAAAAGCCAAGCTTGCCGATATTTTTAAAAATGAAGAAATCAATACAATTATTCATGCGATCGGCGCGGGTGTAGGGCCGGATTGTGTTGTGGGTGACGCTAATTATGACAAAGTCATTATTATGACTGATGCTGATACGGATGGAGCCCATATTCAAGTTTTGCTTCTTACCTTTTTCTATCGCTATATGAAGCCGCTTATTGACAGCGGTAAAGTATATATTGCTATGCCGCCGCTTTTCAAAGTATCAAAAGGAACAGGAAAAAAAGAAGTGGCCGAGTATGTTTGGACAGAGCGTGAGCTGGATGCTTTGCTGAAAAAAATGGGCAAAGGCACGACAATTCAGCGCTATAAAGGATTAGGTGAAATGAACGCAGAACAATTATGGGAAACAACGATGGACCCGGAAATGAGAACACTGATCCGTGTCACGATTGACGATGCAGCGCGCGCAGAGCGGCGGGTAACTGTTCTAATGGGGGATAAAGTTGAACCGCGCAGAAAGTGGATTGAATCGAACGTTGCGTTCGGATTAGAAGAAGAAGCAGTGCTCTTAGAAAACGAGCAGTTGTCCGGCAGCAGGGAGGAATAAGCAGTGGAAAAGGAACATATTCAAGAATTGCCGCTTGAGGACGTCATGGGCGACCGATTTGGCCGGTATAGTAAATACATTATTCAAGAACGGGCGCTTCCGGATGCACGAGATGGATTAAAGCCGGTGCAGCGCCGTATTTTATTTTCAATGCATACAGAAGGCAATACGCATCAAAAGCCGTTTCGAAAAGCGGCAAAAACCGTCGGGAACGTCATCGGTAATTACCATCCTCACGGTGATTCATCTGTTTATGATGCGATGGTCCGGTTAAGCCAGAACTGGAAATTGCGGACACCGCTTATTGAAATGCATGGCAATAACGGATCGGTCGACGGCGATCCGCCAGCAGCCATGCGGTATACAGAAACAAGACTGTCCGCCATTGCCGGCGAATTATTAACGGATATTGAAAAAAGAACGGTCGATTTTATTCCGAACTTTGATGAAACGACAAACGAGCCGGTCGTCTTGCCGGCCAGGTTCCCGAATTTACTTGTGAATGGGTCAACAGGAATCTCAGCGGGTTATGCGACTGAAATTCCACCTCATCGGCTCGATGAAGTCATTGACGCCGTAATCATGCGAATGGAAAAGCCGGAATGTACGGTTGAAGACTTAATGACGGTTCTGTCTGGTCCTGACTTTCCGACGGGTGGTATTATTCAAGGAATTGACGGTATTGAAAAAGCGTATAAGACAGGAAAAGGGAAAATTGTCATTCGCGGCAAGGCAGAGATCGAAGAAGTGCGTGGCGGACGCCAGCGTATTGTTATTACAGAAATTCCATATGAAATTAATAAAGCATCGCTCGTAAAGAAAATGGATGATTTACGTGTCGACCGAAAACTGGACAGCATTGCTGAGGTACGCGATGAAACAGACCGGACCGGTCTTCGTGTGGTCATTGATTTGAAAAAAGAAGCGGATGCTGGACTTATTTTAAATTATTTATATAAAGCGACAGACTTACAGGTAGCCTACAATTTTAATATGGTCGCTATTTACAATAAGCGGCCGGTTTTAATGGGGCTGCACCGTTTGCTTGATGCATACATTGAACATCGGAAGGAAGTAGTGACAAACCGATCTGCTTATGACCTTGAAAAAGCAAAAGCCCGGCACCACATTGTGGCAGGGCTTATGAAAGCTTTATCGATTTTAGACGAAGTTATTGCCTGTATTCGTTCATCAAAAGACAAACAGGACGCGAAAAATCGGCTGGTAGAGCAGTTTGAATTTACTGAAGAACAAGCAGAAGCGATCGTCACGTTACAGCTTTACCGTTTGACGAATACGGATATAACGGCGCTTGAAAAAGAATCTGCCGAGCTTGAAAAAACGATTGGGCAGCTGCAGGCGATTTTAGAAAGTGCGAAAAAACTTGAATCTGTCATCAAACATGAGTTGAAAGACATGAAAAAAACGTATGCGACGGAGCGTCGAACAGTCATCGAAGCAGAGATTCAGGAAATTAAAATTGACCAAAAAGCAATGATACCAAGTGAAGATGTTCTCGTTTCGGTAACGCGTGAAGGATATATTAAGCGGACCGGTTTGCGCTCGTATTCGGCATCCGGCGGCCTGCCCGCGATGAAAGAGTCTGACGGGCTCACTTTTAAGCAGGAAATGAACACGACAGATGTACTGCTCGTGTTTACGAATAAAGGCAGCTATTTATATTTGCCCGTGCATGAATTGCCGGACATTCGCTGGAAAGACGCTGGACAGCACGCATCAGGCATTGTCAGCGGATTTAAAGATGAATCGATTATCGCAGCGTTTTCAGTCCGTGACTTTTCAACAAAGCAATTTATTTTGCTGGCGACGAAAAGCGGAATGATCAAACGAACCGAGCTTGCACAATTTAACGTGCAGCGTTATTCACGTCCGTTAACCGCTATGAACGTAAAAGGGAACGATGAGGTGTGTGCAGCGGCTATGACAGACGGCAGCGGCCACGTTCTTATGATTACGCATTATGGCTATGGGCTGCGGTTTGCGGAAGAAGAAGTGCCGGTTGTCGGACCACGTGCCGCTGGGGTAAAAGGCAACAGTTTAAAAGAAGATGATTACACAGTCGCGGTCATTGTATCAAACGATGCTGAAGATGCTCAGTTCATTGCGGTGACAAATCGCGGATCTGCGAAACGTGGCGGATTTGGCCAGTTTGAACAAGCGTCACGTGCTAAGCGGGGTGTCGTATTATTACGGGAATTAAAAGCAAATCCGCATCGCATCGTTGGTGCAGCGCGTCTGGATGAGAGCCGTGATTATTACGTGCGCATGAAAAAAGGCGCTGATGTAAAAGTAAATGTGAATTCATTAAAGAAAGTAGACCGCTACTCGAATGGTTCTTTTATTGTCGACGAAAAAGAACAAGGAGCGGTTCAAATGCTTCTTATTACTGAAAAAGAAGCAGAATAGGAAAAAAGCTTCACGATCGAAATGACGTGAAGCTTTTTTTAATACATTATGTGCAAAATTCAAATTAGTATAAAAAAAACAAAACAACTTATATAATGAGAAAGACGAAGGTAACATCAAGCTGAGGAGGCGAGAGCATGCAATGGATAGCCGGATTGCTGTATATGTTTATTTACGCAGTTCCTGTTTTTTTCATCACGTTGTTTATCAAGCTGTTTAAATCCGAACAAAAGTGGAACCGTCGAGTAAATGGAAAAAAAGACTCCCCTCATGAAAAATAGCTTATGTTTCTATTTTTCTATTTATTAAACTGCTTAATAAAATATATACGCGAGAGAAAAAAGAGGAAGAAACTCCTCCTTCATTAACAAAAGAAGAAGAGTTGTTAACTGAAATTCGTGACTTGCTAAAATCCAACAAGCTATAAACTTGCGTCCAGACAAATGTCCGGGCGTATTTTTTTATCGTTATTTCGACAGACGAAACATTTTTCGTGCGTTCTAAACAGCCATATGCTATGATTGACTGCATGGTCAAATAAAAAACTGTTCGGTTGGTGTCGGAAATGAAAGAGAAAAAGAGAAAAATTTTGCTGACGGCTATGAAGTTGTTTTCAAAAACGAGCTTCCACCAAACATCGATGCAGCAAATTGCCGATGTATGCGGCTTGTCAAAAGGCAGTTTATATACGTATTTTAAGTCAAAGGAAGAATTGCTTTCCGATATTTTTACGTATTATTACCAGATGCTTCATGATCAAATCGCAGCCGCTAAAGACGAATCGGACAGCCTTCAAGAAGACTTTATCCGAGAGATCGCGATTCGTACGCGGCACTATTGTGCGTTTCAGGAATTTTTTATGATGCAGCTGAAAGAAATTCGCGGACTTGAAGATCCGTCTTTAAATGAATTCGTCCGCAGGGAAAATTTTCATTTAATAAAGCAGACTGAAAAGCGGATTATAACCATGTATGGAGAGGAGATTGCTCCTTATGCGGCTGATTTGACTGTTTCTTTAAAGGGATTAATGATTTCATACCTAAGAGAAATTATCGAAAGAGAATCACGGCAAGATTTTGACCAGCTGGCCCATTATTTATTTAAGCACCTGGATGCTTCTTCCAAGTGGATGCTCGATGAAAAACCGGAGCCGATTTTCAGTTCTCATTTAGATAAAAGAGAAGAGCCGCAATGTGCGCCGGGTATTCATCCTCTTCACTTTATTAAGAAGCTCAAGGAAATGGCTGTTCAGGAAAAAGCATCGGCTTTTGTGCTGGATTCGATTACGATTTTGGAAAAAGAATTACTTGATGTAAAACCACGGACAGCGATTTTAAATGGGATGCTGTTTAACTTGAAAAGCATACCATCCATGAAACCACTCGCAGAAGAGCTAGAACAGGCTGTGCAAAAAATGCCTGAAACGATTCATTTATAAAAGAAAGAAGGCTTTACATGTCGAGACAACAGATACAGCAATTTCCGCTGTTAATTTTAATGATGAACATGTTTATCGTCATGACCGGAATTGGGCTTGTTATCCCGATTATGCCGACGATCATTCATCAGTTTGGGGCAGGCGGAAAAACATTCGGATTTCTTATTGCGACGTTTGCGTTTGCCCAGTTTTTATTTTCACCGCTTGCTGGTGATTTATCAGACCGGTATGGCCGGAAAAAATCGATCATTTTCGGTCTTGTTTTATTTTCACTTGCTCAATTTTTATTCGCATTTTCTAACCATTTAGCGCTTTTATATGTATCACGTATGATCAGTGGTATTGGTGGGGCATTTATGATTCCATCGATGATGGCGTTTGTGGCGGATATTACGACAGTGGAAACGCGCGCAAAAGGAATGGGCCGCCTTGGGGCAGCAATGTCTTTCGGCTTCGTTGTTGGACCAGGCGTTGGCGGGTTTTTAGCTGCATTCGGCCTGCGGTCTCCTTTTGTCATTGCTGGAACAGTTGCGGCAATGGCAGCGGTCCTTTCCGTTTTCTTTTTGAAAGAACCGGTAAAAGAAGGAGCAAAAGCATTATCAAAACAAAGGGAATCGCTTGTAAAGCAGCTGGCTCTTTCCACGAAAAAGCCTTATTTTATTTTGCTCGTTATGATGTTCACCTTGTCATTCGGGCTTGCGAACTACCAATCAACAATTAGTTTGTTTACAGATCAAAAATTCGGCTTCAGCCCATCGGATATTTCCATTTTGATGGTTGTGGGCGGTTTAGTTGGTGTCATCGTGCAGGCCTTTGTGCTCGATCGAGTGTTAGAGCGTTTTGGGGAAGTACGGATTATGAATACAATGCTTGTTGTTGCGGCTCTATCGATGATTAGTATTTTGTTTGCGACTGGTTTTATATCAGTATTGCTTATTTCGGCAGTATTCTTTACCGCGGCTTCCTTACTGCGTCCGTCCATCAACACGACTATTTCGAAAATGGCCGGCAATGAGCAGGGCTTTGCTGCCGGCATGAATAATGCATACATGAGTATTGGAAATATGATCGGTCCCGCGCTTGCAGGCATGTTATTTGATATCAACATGGGGCTTCCATATATTTTTGGGGCGATTATTATTGTCGTCACGCTTATGATTTGTATTCGCTGGGCGAGAGGAAAAAAGCATCAGGATGTCCCCAGTTCAGTGCACTAAAAAAGTGCGGATTCTACATCCGCACTTTTTTGTCTTTTAAAGTGAAAATCTCCCGTTTGCAGGTGAAGGCGCAAGCGGGGGATTCATCTATGCTCTTAAGGCAAAATCGACAACGTCATCCGGTACAGCTGCTTTCGAGGTTTCACCTGAGATAAGAGATTCGTGATCGTACCCCCATGAGGCCCAGACAGCACGAAGCCCTGTTTTCATGCAAGCATCAATGTCGCGCTGCTCGTCGCCGACATAAAAAACCTCTTCATGTGAATAATCGTATTGTTTTAACAGCTTTTTGATCATTTTGTCTTTGCTGAAAATATATTTGGACGATAAAATGTCGTGAATATAATCAATCCCATTCGATTTTAAGCAGTGATCGATGATATCTATTGCATTAGATGAAATAATCGCAATGTGAATACCACGGCTGCTTAATTCATCAAGCATTTGTTTAATGCCGGGGAAGAGCGGAAGAGAGGCTTTTGATTCGCGCACGGAACGGTACAGCTTCGGAGCAGCAAATGGGATGCTGCGCATTGGGAAATTTAAATGGCGGCAGCGCTCAGGAATGCTCATTTTCTTTAAATCATCAAGTTCCTCATGGGCAACTTGATTGTAGCCTTCTTTTTCGGCGAAATCGTTGTATGCCTTTATAAACACTTGAATAGAATCAGAGATGGTGCCATCAAAATCAAATATGACACATTTTGTCATCGGAATCACTCCTTCGATCGGGACAGCGTTGTCCGCGTATACTATTTAGTTTAACACCCCAGGGCCGGATCAAACATAGAAAACACATAATTTCAACACAATCTTAACATTCTGCTATAATGAGTAATGGAAAATTAAAAGTGAAGGAATGGACATAATGATTGTAAAAACAGATGAAGAACTTCAAGCGTTAAGAAAGATCGGAAAAATTGTCGCGGTTATTCGGGATGAAATGCGCAGCTTTACGAAGCCCGGCATTACGACAAAAGAAATTGATGAGCTTGGCGGCCGCTTGTTTGCGGAACATGGAGCGGTATCCGGCCCAAAAGGGGAATATGATTTCCCAGGTTTTACGTGTATCAGCGTCAATGATGAAGTCGCTCATGGCATTCCTGGCAGCCGCGTCATTCAAGAAGGAGACATTGTCAATATTGACGTTTCGGGCTCATTGGATGGCTACTTTGCGGATACCGGCATTTCGTTTGTTGTCGGCGAAGGAGACGTTGTTTTAACGAAGCTGTGTGAAGCGGCTGAACAGGCTTTTGAACGTGGTTTGCTGAAAATTAAAGCAGGAGCGAAGCAAAATCAAATTGGCAAAGCAGTGGCTAATGAAGCACGCCGTAACGGATTTGCAGTGATTAAAAACTTGACGGGACATGGCATCGGTAAATCGCTTCATGAAGCGCCAGACCATATTTTAAATTATTTTGACCCGTGGGACAATGCTCTTTTGAAAGAAGGAATGGTGATCGCATTTGAACCGTTTGTTTCAGAAAAAGCAGATATGATTAAAGAATCAGGTGACGGTTGGACGTTTAAAACACCAGATGGCAGCCGTGTGGCACAAATTGAGCATACAGTAGTAGTCACAAGGGAAGAACCAATTATTTTAACGAAATAATCAACAAGCATTCACCAAATGGTGAATGCTTGTTTAAATCGGAACAGTTACTGTTTACAAATCGGAATGATTACTATATTATAAAAGACACACTTACTTTTGGAGGGAATATACGTGAAAAAGTGGACATTGGCAGCTGCGAGCCTTTTATTGGCGCTTGCTGCGTGCGGAAATGAAAACAGTGAAACATCCAATGAAACAAATGAATCAACTGATGAAGTATTGACAGTTTATACAACTATTTATCCGCTCCAATACTTTACAGAACGAATCGGCGGAGGCACGGTAGAAGTAGAAAGCATGCTGCCGGCAGGTGCAGATGAGCATACATATGAGCCTACATCCAAAACTATGCTTGATATTGCGGCTGCCGACTTGTTTTTGTACAACGGTCTTAACCTGGAGCCATTTGCAGAAAAAGTAGAAGAAACCCTTTCAGCTGAAGATGTCGTAATTGTTAACGTCGGTGAGCACGTAGATATTGAAGCGGGCCATGAACATAGTGCTGGGGAAGAAGAGCATACAGAGGACGAACATGATCATGAAGCAGAGGATGACGGCCATGATCACGGCGGAGTAGACCCTCATATTTGGATTGATCCGACACTGGCTGAGCAAATGGCCGAAGTGGTAAAGGAAGAGCTGGTGGCGCTTAATTCTGATGAAGAAGCGCTTTACAATGAAAATTACGAGGCGCTTGCCAAGGAACTTGAACAGCTGGATGAAGATTTTCACACAATGGCGGATGGAGCAGTGCAGAAAGAAATTCTCGTTTCTCATGCGGCCTACGGCTATTGGGAAGAGTCATACGGTATTGAACAGCTTAGTGTAGCCGGTCTATCACCGACGGATGAACCGTCACAAAAAGAGTTAAAAGAACTGGCAGATACTGCGACGGAACATGGCATCCGCTACGTGATTTTTGAGCAGAACATTACACCGAAAATTGCAGAAGTGATCCAAAAGGAAATCGGAGCTGAATCCCTTCGCCTTCACAACTTAGCTACGTTAACAGAAGAGGATATAGAAGCTGGGGAAGATTATATGTCGATTATGGAACAAAATATCGAGACGCTCAAAACTGCGATGAACAAATAAGAAAAGCCGCTTCTAGAAGTTATTGCTTCGGAAGCGGCTTTTTGCGTATTGACTCAATGGAAAATAACTGAATAAAATCAATGACACGCGACGCGATCCATTGACAAACAATTGCATAAAGAATTGTTTTTACATCGACAACGAGGCCAGTCGCAATTAAGATCGTTGTATTTATATAAAAAAGAGACCGGCCCGGCGGCCAATTGCGCCATTTTGACAGAATAAGAGCGGCGATGTCCATACCGCCGGAAGAAGCGCCCGATTTGAACAACATGCCAAGCCCAATGCCGAAAAGAAGGGCACCGGCAGGAAGGTCTGTCCAGATTGTTCCTAGGGGAACCGGAAAAAAAGGCGTTAAACAGTTAATAACCATCGCTGCAATCGTCACACAATACATGGTGCCAGCGGCTGTTTTCAGACCGAGCCATTTAAACGCCAGCACGATCATCACAACGTTAACACCCCAAATCGATGCGGCATAAGGCGTATGGAATAGATGATTCATCATAATACTAATGCCGGCCGCCCCACCGGATGAAATTGCATGCGGAAATAAAAAAATCGACATAGCCGCTGCCTGAAGACAAGCACCAGCTGTCCAAAACACTACTTTCACGAACGTCACCTCTGCTTGTCATCATAACGCATTTAGCGATGAATAGGAAAGCCATTTTTGACGCTCTAAAGAGAGGCTGTTAAAATAAAGAAAATACATAGCGGAGATGATGGGCATGAACGTTGCTGAAATGATACAGGCACAGCAGGCTTTTTTTGATTCGGGAGCCACCCGCAGCGTTGACTGGCGAATAAATCGTCTGAAGGAATTAAAACAAGCAATTAAAAAACGTGAAGATGAGATAATGGAAGCATTACACCTCGATTTACGAAAAAATAAATTTGAAGCGTATACAACCGAAATTGGATTTTTGTATGAAAGCATTCGTTTCATGATTCGACATTTGCGGGAATGGGCTGCTGCTGAGAAAGTGAAAACGCCTATTCATCAACAGCCGGCTGAAAGCTATATTGTGCCAGAACCGTATGGCAGTATCCTCATTATTGGTCCATTTAATTACCCATTCCAGCTTGTCGCAGAACCGCTCATCGGTGCCATTGCGGCAGGAAACACAGCGATTGTTAAGCCGTCAGAAAGCACTCCACATACATCAGCTGTCTTAAAAGCGCTCCTTGAAGAAACGTTTGATTCAGCATTTATCGGGGTGCAGGAAGGCGGTAAAGAAACCGTAACAGCCTTGCTCAATGCACCATTCGATTATATCTTTTTTACCGGAAGTGCGGCAACGGCGAAAGTAGTCATGGGCGCCGCCGCAAAGCAGCTTATTCCCGTAACATTAGAACTTGGCGGCAAAAGCCCCGCGTTTATCGATTATTCCGCCGATTTGAGAAATGCAGCCCGGCGCATTGCCTGGGGTAAATTTTCCAATGCTGGCCAGACATGTATTGCTCCAGATTACGTTCTTATCCATCAAAATGTGAAAGAATCCTTTTTAAAAGAATTAAGACTCGCTGTATTTGATTTTTATGGAAAAGATCCACAGAACAGCCCGGATTTTGGGCGTATTGTGAATGAACGGCAATTTGACCGGCTGCAAACAATGCTTTCTAAAACAGCAGGCACCGTTTTAAAAGGCAGCGAAATGGATCGGGAAGATTTATTTATTGCGCCAACGATCGTTGAAGCGGAATGGGATGACGCATTAATGGAAGAGGAAATTTTTGGTCCGATTTTGCCCGTTCTCTCTTATACGGAACTGGATCAGGCAATTAAGCGGGTGAAAAAGTTTCCGAAACCGCTTGCTCTCTACGTTTTCACAAAAGAAAAATCAATGGAAGAAAAAGTTATCTCGTCTATCCAGTTTGGCGGAGCATGCATTAATGACACACTTATTCATGTATCAAGTCCATATTTGCCATTTGGCGGTGTTGGGGCTTCTGGGATGAATGCGTACCATGGAAAAGCAAGTTTTGATCTTTTTTCACATAAAAAAAGCATTTTGCGTAAAAAATCATCGCCTCAGTCAAATTTGCTTTATCCTCCATATAAAGACCGTGTGAATACTGTCCGGAAAGTCTTGCGCTAGGCAGGGAAACAAGTCTTTAGAGTGGAATGTATTATAGAAAGAAGAACGGGAGGGAAAATACGTGCCGATCAGCCTTGACCGACTAAAAGTACCGGATGAATTTGTCTTAACACAAGAAGAAGTAATAAAAGCAGTGATAGATTATTTAATCACACACGGCTGGACTGTGCAATTGGAAGCAGCAGCCGGCGGGCATGACCTTGTCGCAGCCAAACAGGAATGGAACGCTTATATAAAATGCAAAGGGTCACGTGGGAAACGACAGCAGGAAGGTATGGTATATGATAATAACCAGCTTCGCGGAAACACGGGGGATCAAATTGAAAAATTGATTCGTGTACAGGGAGAAGCCGCAAACCCAAGCCTGTTTATTATGGCGAATCCAGGCCTTGACCGTATGAAATGGGTGGTCTCAAAACTCGAGACCGGTCTTGATAAATTGGATATTATTAGGGTGTGGATCTATCCGGATCGTACAATAAAATGGGACATTCCGGCACACCTTGTGCACATTGTAAGAACATTGGGAATTGAGAAAAATTGAAAGGTTGCGGTTGCACGCAAAAAAAAAAGATGCTATAGTAAAGATAGTTGTTCGCTCGTTTCAAAAGGAATCACGTCCAGTGTTTCATCTTGAAATAACAGCAAACAGCAAGAAAAGATTTGCGCATCAAGCGCGAGGAGGACATAACATGCTAGAAGGTAAAGTAAAATGGTTTAATGCAGAAAAAGGCTTCGGTTTTATCGAAGTTGAAGGACAGGACGATGTATTCGTTCATTTCTCAGCTATTCAAGGTGAAGGCTACAAATCACTTGAAGAAGGCCAAACCGTGAAATTTGAAGTGGTTGAAGGACCACGTGGCCCACAAGCTGCTAACGTAGAAAAAAACTAATTCTGACTGAAACCATAACAGGTGAAGCTAATGCTTCACCTGTTTTTCATTTTTGAAGCTCTTATTTTGAAAACGTATACTTTGAAAACGTTATTAATACATATGCGGGCATTTGGCTACAAAAACACTACATTTCCAAGCTGGAAATAGGTGTTTTTTCAAAAAAAATGAGTAAAATAAGTGATGGCAAAGAAATGAATAAAGAGCGCTCAGGAGGATGATTATGATCTATATTGCAGCAGCGATTATTGTTATTGTCGGAACAGTACTGGTGAGCCGGTTATTATCCGGTCATAAAGTGGAAGATGGAGTACTCGTTATAAAAACAGGCAACCTGGAGACATTTATTCCAATGAACGAAATCGTTGAAGTATTTGAAATGGATGAAATATCAGAGAATGCGTCCTTTTTTGAAAAATATATTGTCCGTCCGTATGTAAAAAAAGAACGGATAGCGGTTTATACACGCTCCAATGTATCTTACTTTTTTATATTGCGTGATCCGGATCGCCTCGTTAAATCCGTGAAAGCGCAAAACCCAAATGTATACATTAAAGCAAAAGTCATTTAAAACGGACAAAGCTCCGTTTTTTTTTTTTTGAATTTTAAAGTAAACAATAATTTAATTATGTAAACTTAAAATTGCTGTTTACAAATGAAAGAGAAGCTGTTATTTTATAGTAGTTACGGTGAACAAAAAAGGGGTTATCAATCATGGTGGCAATCTTTACAGAGGGTCAAGCAGAAGCAGTTGTGACGGATTCATCATATTGCTGGAAGAAAAATAGTGTTAAAATTGAAGATGGGTATTTAAAAAGTACAGGAATGGTGACGCATACGCGTATACCACTCAAACATGTGGATACTGTTGTATACTCATATAACCCAAAAAAACCGGCAATTGTACCCGTGTTGAAAATTATCGGTAAAGGCGCTGTTTTATGCGAAATGGAGATTTCAGCGGAACACATTGAAGCAGTACAAGATTGGGTCCTGCATGTAATTGAACATTCATAAAGATATACAGCCGCCTCACATCGGGCGGCTTTTTGCATGAGAAAGGATGAGAGAACATTGAAAGGATCTTCACACATGGTTATTGGCGCAGCCACAGGTGTCGGTGTGGCGGTCTGGATGCAGTCGCCGCTGATTGACACAGCACTTTTTGCTTGTACAGGGGCAGTTGCTGCTTTAGTGCCAGACCTTGATGTAAATGGGAAACTCGCTAATAAGATTACCGTTGAAAAAAAATGGCTTATTTTATTTTTTGCTGCAGCAGGTTTGCTGCTTGCTCTTTACAGCTATTTTATGCTTTTCGGTGTAAAGCAGGCGGCCGGATTTATCGTCAGCGTCGGATTGCTGCTTTTGCCGAGATTATTCATTAAACAAAGAATGATGCTTTTCTTAACAGGAGCGCTGGTTGTATACGCAGGCTGGTACATAAATGAAGCCTGGATCATGTACATAGGATTTTTCATTTTATTTGCTTCACTCGTTTCACACCGGACGTGGACGCATTCGATCGTTGGCATCGCGCTTTTTTATTTTGTCGCTGCTGAAATTACACGGGCTTACCCACTCGACGGGCTTCTTGCCGTTCTTCTTTTGAGTTACATTTCCCATTTATTAGCTGACATGAAATTGCTTCCGGCCAATAAAAAAGGAACTAAGTTTTTTTACCCTGTCTGGAAAAAAGAATTTTAATGCCGTTTTTACGGCATTTTTTTATTAATACATTATGTGTTAAATTCAAATAATAATTTTTAAAAACCGTATTAAAATAATAAAAATAAGGGAATAAAAATAAAAAGAATGGGGGAGATTTATTCATGTGGAAAGAAATTTTTTCAAGTATTGGAATCGATAGTGTAAAAGTAGATACGGTTTTAGAAAATCAAACAGCCGCACTAGGTGAAACAGTAAATGGGCGAATTCTTATTGAAGGCGGCCTGGCAGATGAACCGATCGAAAAAATTCAAGTGCTGCTTTATTTACAATATGAAAAGGTAAAAGAAGACAGTGATTTTACCTGGCATGATAAACACATTGAAGAAGTGAATATTGAATTAAACAGAAACATAAAAGCAGGAGAGGCGGACTCCATCCCATTTTCACTAAAACTTCCTGAAAAAGGACCCAAAACAGATGATACACATAAATGGTATATCCGGACGAAAGTATTTATCGATCAAGCGGTTGATCCGGAAGATGAGGACCAAATTATCGTTCAGTAAAAAAAGAATTTTTTCTGCTTTTTATTTGAAAACATTTGACAACTCATTTACTGTGTTATATATTAATAACACAAAATAAAAATTGTTATATAACAGAAAGGGTGAGCAAAATGGAAATGTATCGGGAAGCTTATGAATATTATAAGCAAATGTGTGAGGGCTTTGGAATGAAGAGTATTCCGTTTTATCGCTTTATGCACAACTTAACAGAAGATCAAATTCAATTGTATATCCAAAAAGCCATTTAAATATAGAAGAGAAAGGACTGATTGTTACGGAAACAGCCAGTGAGGATGCAGTTTAAAAACCCCGTCAGCAAAACAATGCAGACGGGGTTTACACATGCTTATTTTAAATGGGCCGCGCAATATTCACGAACAAGTTTTACTTCATCATCTTCAAGTTCAAAATCCAGAACCGTATCATCTGCGCGGTTATGCAAAAACAAGCTGGCTATTTTATGTTCCGATTCCGTTACTACATATAGTACACGGATGTAAAAACCTTCCGGTGAATATAATTCATCTTCCTCTTCAACCGCTGCAAAAAGATGGTACTCATACCGACTTCCTTCTAAAATGCCAAACGGGTCATCCGTTTTCTCAAGTGTATGGTCTGTAATTATCATGTTTTGTTTCCTCCTATTTTCATTTAGATAATGCAATAATCCATTTCTTCATCCGTTTAATGCCTTCTTCAAATTGATCAGGGGGGGCATACCCAAAAGATAATCGGATCGCGCGTGACGTTCCTTCTGTATAAATACTGCCCGGATGAAATAAAATACCTTCATTTAATGCTTCTGTATATAATTCTTTTAATGAAATGTTTTGATTCAGGCGAAGCCAAATGAAAAATCCACCGCTTGGTATCGTCCATTCTGCCAAATCTGACAAGTGTCGTTGTAATGAAGCGGAGGCTGCCTGACGTCGTTTCAGCAATTCTTTTCGGACGTATTCAAGATGATGTTCGTAAAGTCCTTCGCCAAGCCATTCAGCAGCCACACGCTGCGAGAGAGAACTTGTTCCATAATCCGCCTGCATTTTTACATTGGATAATCGCTCAATGACTGAATCAGTTCCGGCAATCCAGCCAATACGAAGACCAGGGCTTAACGTTTTCGACAAACTGCCAATATAAAGGACATTTCCCGAGCTGTCCATCGATTTAAGAGAAGGCGGCGGCGGCGCGTCAAGCCATAAATCACGATATATGTCATCCTCAATAATTGGCAGCCTATTTGAGCTGCAATAAGACAGAATTTCTTTCCTTCTCGCTTCGCTCATTAAAATACCGGTCGGATTGTGGAAACATGGAATCGTATAAAGCGCCCCTTTTTGACCGGATGTCCAAGCAGATTGCAGTAATTCCGGCCGCAGTCCTTCATGATCCATTTGAATGCCTTTTAGAGACATGCCAAGCGACTGAAATGTATGGATAGAATACAAATAAGAAGGCTCCTCAAGTAAAATCGATGAATGGTGTTCGAGCAGGCCGGATGCGATTAATTGAAACCCTTGCATTGCGCCAGAAACAATTAATATGGACGATGGAGTAACGGGCGTTCCTTGACGAGTCATATAGCCGGCAATCGCTTCACGAAGCGGTTCATATCCACCTCGATCTTCATAGCCGAGAGAGTTGATTTTTCCTGACACCCGGCTGAGTATATCATTTAAATAGTTTTCTGGAAACACATCTTCCGCAAGCTCACCTTTGCTTAAATCGATAATGCCAGTATGTGCTGTTTGAGATGCCGGCTTATTGTCAGGAGGCAGTGAAGCGAGAAGAGACCATGTGTTATTAGCGACAATCGTTCCTTTTCCCATGACGCCTTCAATGATGCCGTCCGCTTTTAGTTGTTCAAGTGCGGCAATAACCGTACTACGGTTAACGGATAAATCTTCGGCTAAAACGCGCTGGCTTGGGATTTTCATGCCGAGCGACCATTTGCCGAGGGCAATTTGGTCTTTAATCCAGCTGGCGACTCCATCTGATTTAATGCTTCGCTTCATGAGCTGTCCAATGCTCATGGAAAAATTGATCACGCCCCGACTGGTGACGGTCTGATTCATATTCTTCCTTATGAGTTTGATAAAAATTCTGATGATAATCTTCTGCCGGATAAAAGCGGCCTGCCGGCAAAATCGGGGTAACGATCATTTTCTTAAATAACCCACTGTCCGCAAGCTTCTTTTTTGAACGCTCTGCCGCTTCTTTCTGCTCAGCTGTTAGATAAAAAATAACAGCTCGGTATGAATCACCGCGATCCTGAAATTGCCCTTCATCATCCGTCGGGTCAATTTGCTGCCAATAAATTTCAAGGATTTGATCGTATGAAAAAACATCTGCGTCATACGTGATTTCGACCGCTTCTTTATGGCCGGTGCTGCCGGTTTTTACTTGTTCGTACGTTGGATTTTCGACATGACCACCTGTATAACCGGAGACGACCAATTCAATGCCTTCCCACTGATCAAACGGCTTGACCATACACCAAAAGCAGCCGCCGGCGAAAATTGCTGTTTCTTTTTTCATCGCTGAAATTCCTTTCTTTCTGTAAAAGCTTTTCGTTTTGTAAAGTCCACATCGGGATAATACGCCTTTTTAACGAGCAAATTCGGACCAAGGCACCGAACGGAAGAACAATGACAGTCAATTTCCTTCGCCAGCACGGAATTAGTCCAGACATCAAAGGATTCCTGAAGGGTATTGGTTTGAATATTGCCAAGAGACGGGGCATCGGCAAAATCCGTCACAATCACATCACCGGAAAAAATATTCACATTTAAACGTGAACGGCCATCAGGATCATTGCGGACAGTTACGAGCGGTTCATTTTGCAGGCGGAAGACAAGCTCACGATCCCGTTCATCCGGGCTGCAGGCAAAAAACGGCAGCGTCCCAAAGAGCATCCACACATTCGGATTGCGTACGTCAAGCAAATGATGGATCGCACTGCGTGTTTCATCCAGAGTTAACGATTCAAGTGCACTGGCGAAATCACTTGGATACATCGGATGAACTTCGTGGCGGCCGCATTTCATTTCATTGACAATTTGCTGATGAATATGCGCAAGGTGGGGAAGTGTCCGCTTATTTAACATAGTCTCTGCCGACACTAAAACATCCGTCTCAGATAAGATCCGGCTGTTTTCAATCATCCGGTCAAATAATTTTTCTCTCTGACTGTAGGACGGCTTTCGTTCCATATTGGCAAATCCTGCTTCAACAAAATCATCAATGGTACCCCAATTGTGAGAAATATGAAGTACATCAAGATAAGGAGCGATGTCTTCATAACGCCCGGCGTCAATCGTTAAATTAGAATTCATTTGCGTGTAGATACCTCGATCGTGTGCATACTGTAAAAGCGGCCGTACATATTGTTGAACCGATTTTTTTGACAGCATTGGTTCGCCGCCTGTAATGCTCAATGAACGCAGAAAAGGAATTTCATCCAGGCGCGATAATAACAGCGATAGGGGAAGTGCGTCGGGATCTCTCGTTTGCAGCGTATAACCGACCGCGCAATGTTCGCATCGCATATTACAGAGTGTCGTCGTCGTAAATTCAATATTGGACAGCCGGGCAGAACCGGACTGATCGATATCTATGTAGCTTTCCCACGGATCAAACGCAGGCGAAATCATATTTTTCATTTGAAACACCTCTTTATCTTTCAACAAGTAATTATACCGCTTTTTCAAGGAAATGAAAAAAGAAAGATGAATTTACAATTCTTTAGAAAATATTCACATATTATTCATATTCAATTCGTATGATATAAAAAGAAGTAAAATTATAATTTTATTATGCGAAAGAGGTGCTTGAATGGGCAAAAGAAGAAGAGGAAGTGTCTTGATTCGCCGAACTGAACGCAAAAGCATGTGGCTGTATAATGATAAACCACGTATACTGATGAGCCTAAACCCGTTCGGAATTCAAAGACAGATTGATTCCATCTTTGTGCCATTTAAAAAAACATATCGACCGGATCCACCTTGACTGGCAGGACCATCGAAATAGCGAAAAGCGTTCATTTCTTCCCCTTTATTACCATATTGCTTTTCTTCAAAAGAAAAAACAAGTATGATGTGTGGTAACAACATGTAAGGAGGAAGTACATAATGAAGAAGATAATAGGCTTGATGGGTGCTGCACTACTTGCTGGAGGATTGCTTGCCGGCTGTTCAGCAGATTCTGAAAATGCGGCACCTGAAGAAGATACAGTAGAGGAAACAACAGTACCGGCAGAAACAGAGGAAACACAAAAAGCAGAACAAGCGGCTGAAGATGCAGCAGGCAGTGCATCTGAATCAACAGAAAATGCTGCTGAAGAAGTAGATGAAGCCACACAAGATGCACAGGACAGCCTTGGAGAAGCGGCAGATGCAGTCGAAGAAGAGGCGGCCGACATTGGTGAAACAGTTGAAGAAGGCACGGATGATGTACAAGAGAGCATTGAAAATGAAACAGAAGAATCATCGGTTGAAGGAACAGAAGCAACTGGTACATTCAATGGTCTGGCTGATCCCCATACAGTTGAAATTGAAGTAGACGGCGTACCAAACGCGTATCAGGTAGAAGCCGGCAGTGAGACGATGGCCAAACTTGAAGCGATGGAAACAGGCGATAGTGTAACATTCGTTTATGTAGAAAACGGGGAACAACTCGTTATTAATGATGTAAAATAACAAATCAGAAAGCGTATCGTGTTCTGATGCGCTTTTTTTCGTTTAAAAGAGTAAGAAAAGGGAAGAAAAAACTATGCGATTTAATGGGCAATAGGGGGATGCGATATATGAATACATCTGGAATGCTGCGCGGTTATTTGGCCAAAGTAATGGATCAGGAAAGCTTCTTTTTTCATGTTATTAACTGCATGGAGAAACAGCTGGTTGATTGGGGCGTTAACACCATGCTTTTATTCAACTGGGAAAAGCAATCAGAGGATGTATTTGGTTTTTTTATTATCGATGGTTTTTCTTACTCTTTTGTTTTAAATAAACAAACATTAAGACAGCTGCAGGCACAGTCGCCTTACGCGGTTGATCGTGAGCTTTGGGAATCGCTTATCCAGGATGGTTTTATCTTAAAAGAAAGCAGCTACATTCACAAAGCATTTATGTAAAAAAGCGCGCGGGAAATAATTCCCGCGCGCTTTTTTAATGCCGTATTTGCCCGGAACCGCGGACGAGTGATTTCACGGTTGTAATCGCTTTTAATCCCATTGGACCACGCGCATGGAGCTTTTGTGTACTAATACCAATTTCAGCGCCGTAACCAAATTGTTCTCCATCTGTAAATCGTGTGGAGGCGTTTCGGTATAAAACGGCGGCATCAATCCCACGGAAAAATAAATCCGCATGCTCATCGTTTTCTGTTACGATCGCTTCGGAATGCTTTGTACCGTAGCGGTTAATATGAGAAACGGCTTCCCGCGTATCTCCAACGAGCTTAGCAGAAAGTGTCATTGCTAAGTATTCCTGTCCCCAGTCTTCTTCAGAAGCAGGAATGACATTATTATACTCACGGGTTAATTCTTCATCTCCACGCACTTCTACACCCGCAGTCTGAAGGACGGACATTAATTCCTGCTGGTAGGGCCAATCACGGTGGATCAAAAGGCTTTCTGCTGCATTGCACACAGATGGACGGTGTGTTTTTGCATTTAATGCAATGTTTATAGCCATCTCTTTTTCGGCCGATTCATCGATGAAAATATGGCAATTGCCAACGCCTGTTTCAAGAACAGGAACTGTAGACTGCTCGATAACAGATTGAATTAATCCGGCGCCCCCGCGTGGAATGAGCACGTCTAAATAATCATTTAGCTTAAACATTTCTGATGCGGTCGCTCGGCTTGTATCCTCCAAAAGCTGGAGCGCGTCAGTTGGAATTGGTGATTGATCAAGTGCCTGCTTCATAACAGCAGTCAGCGCTTTATTGGAATGGAGGGCAGATGTGCTTCCACGCAACAATACTGCATTGCCTGCTTTCAAACAAAGTGTCGCAGCATCAACAGTTACATTTGGGCGTGCTTCATAGACCATGCCGACAACGCCAAGCGGAACACGAATCGTTTCAATATTCAGGCCGTGTTCCGTTGTCCATGATTCCACGACTTCCCCAATCGGATCGTCTAATTTCGTCAGCTGACGGACTGAGTCTGCAATCGCTGCAATGCGGTCTTCAGTCAGTTGCAGCCGATCGAGCAGTGAATCGGTGAAACCGGCTTCGCGCCCCGCATCCATATCTTGCTCATTAGCAGCTAAAATAGCAGTTGTCTGATCGATTAAAGCATCTGCAATAAGCAGAAGTGCGTCATTTTTCTCTTTCGTTGATTTCATCGCCATGTCAAAAGATGCTTGTTTTAAAAGCGTGGCTTTTTGTAAAAGTTCACTCATTTTCCCCACTCCTAGCCTTCATTTTTTAATGTGACCCAGTTGTCACGATGAATCACTTCAGCCCGTTCGTTAATTGAATACGCTTTTGCTTCAGGGCCTGGCAGTCCTTTCACTTTTTCAAGGTCGATAGATGAATAAAATACTTGGCCGCGGCCAAGGAGATTGCCGTTTTTATTGCGCACATCCACTACATCTAGTGCATCGAATAAACCGTCGATAGCTATAATTCCAACAGGAAGGAGGCTTTTCCGACCCTTTAGGACGGCGGTTTCCGCCCCAGTATCAATCGTAATGGTTCCAGATGGTTTAGCATGGTGGGCAAGCCATTGCTTTTTTCGCTGCATATGCTGTTGCATCGGTGATCCGATGTACGTTCCATCGCCTTTTCCTTCGACGATGTCCAGCAGCTTGCGTTCACCAGTGCCATTGCCGATAAAAACAGAAACACCAAGAGATTGTGCTTTATCCGCTGCTAATAGTTTGGATTTCATGCCGCCGGTTCCGACTGACGACCCGCTTCCACCGGCTGCTTGGAGCATCTCGCTTGAAATAGCAGGGACGAAATTAAACCGCTTCGCATCCGGATTTGTTTTCGGGTTGTTGTCATAAAGCCCATTAATATCAGTTAAAATGACCAGTCCATCCGCCTGCAAAAAGCCGCTGACGAGTGCTGACAGCATATCGTTGTCTCCATACGTCAATTCTTCAATTGAAATAGAGTCATTTTCATTAATAATCGGCACGGCACCGCGATTTAAAAGTTCGGTCATCGATGTATAAAAATTTTGAAACCGTCCTTTTGAGTAAAAGTCGCCTTTCGTCAAAAGTATTTGAGCAGCTGTAATGCCCTTTGGTGACAGGTGCGAAATGTATCGCTGAATTAATAAGCTTTGCCCAACGGCGGCAGATGCCTGGCGGGCAGCCATCACTTTCGGGCGGGATGGATAACCGAGTGCCCGAAAGCCGGCAGCCACTGCACCCGATGAGACAACAATGACTTCATGTCCCGCTTGTTTCATCGCCGAAATAGCCGACGTGTGGTCAGCAATTTTTTCTTCAACAATATTTCCGCTGTGATCTGTTAACGAACTGCTGCCGATTTTCACGACAATACGTTGTTTTTTCATGAGTCTTCATTCCTTTTCAATAAAAAAAAGCACACCGAATCGTCCATAAAGGACGGGTATGCTTTCCGTGGTACCACCTTTTTTGACGCGAAACTGCGCCCACTTTACATCCGTAACGGGGAAAAACCGGCTTATGTTTTCATAAGCAATGTTTACTAGGGCAGGTTCAATGATGTTTTCCGCAGGAGTTTTTCAGCCGATGAACCCCTTCTCTGATCCGGATACATGTCATTTACTGATCCCATCATTTTATCAATATTCTTCTTTATTATCGTATATTCTGACTATTTGTCAAGTACAGGTGGGTGCTCCCGGATCACATCAAGAAAATGCTTAAGAATCCGGGCGGTTAATCCCCAAATGATTCGGTTTTCATAAAAATAAAAATATTCTTCCATTGATTTTGTTTGCCAGTTGTACTCTTTTCCCTGGCTAATTAAATGAAATGGAAAATTTTCGTCCGGCTCAGGTCGCAGCTGAATGTAATGAATGTCCGGAACTGCTTTTAATAAAAAATCAAGTGGCACTGTAAATATTTCATCGACTTCCGCCTTGTTTAAATTCATTTCGGACAAATTAATCATTCCTGCGTAGGTGTAAATAATCGTACCGAACGGGGAGAGCATAAAGTCAAGAGGGAAGAGAAGATCAATATTCTCCGCTGGAACCCCAAGTTCCTCGTGTGCTTCCCGAATTGCCGCAAATTCAGGATCTGGATCGTCAAGGTCAATTTTACCGCCGGGAAAACAAATTTCACCTGGCTGCCGCCGCATAAACAGAGAACGGACTTCAAATAAAACATGAAGTCCATCTTCTTTTTGAACGAGAGGAAGCAGCAATGAAAATTTAGACAGATTTTCACCGCCCAGTATATCCGGGGTTCTGTGTAAAAAAACGGATTTTAATTCATCAATATTCATGCAAACAGCTCCAGATTTTTTCTTTTATTATAGTAGATTTACACGATTTAAAAAAGCCAGGCAGGGTGAGGAAGAGGTATTTGTGACAATTTATAATGCACACACACTTTTGCAGGGCTTTTGATCAGCAGTTATTCGATTCTTTTCTTGGCAGGTTTTTTCAAATGTGCATGGTATAGACACGAATTAATTCCTTAAAACACCATTTTATTGGAGTGGGATGGGTGGGTTCAACGATTAGAATAAAAACCACAAAATTCAATTTTACTATTTTAACAATGTGCATAATTCAAATTAAAATAACCATATACAAAAGCAACAGACATCTTTTAGGGAAGCTGTCCCGCTTTTTTACTTGAAGACGATAGGTGAAGCTGTCCGGACTTCGCGCACTTTAGGGCAGTGCGGAAGCCTCCTCGGCGTCCGCCTGCAGGGTCTTCCGACTCACTGTGCATCCCGCAGGAGTCTTCGCCCGAACGGCTTCACCAGGTGTTTAGAAAAGCAGCGATGGAGAGCGGGTCTTTATATACGGCAATTCTTTCACAATCGTCCGGGACATTTCTATGTATTCTTTCACTTAAAAAATTTAATTTGTCTACACGCTAACCATAGTTAAAACTATGGCCTATAAAAAAAGAATTATGTATGTACAAAAACGATATTAAAAAGACTTTGTCACCATTAAAATAATCAACAGGACAGCTGCAAGGTGAGTAATACCATTAAATGACGCCATTTTTTTGCCAATATGAACATACGAATCCGGAAAATTGTCTCCTTGATGAGCATCCAAAATTTTCTTTTGCTCAGCTATTTTCTTTAGAAGAATAACGCCAACAATTGGCTGAATTGATTGCTATGTAAATAACAAAAGACACAGAACTTGCCTCCTAGAATTTCGGTAGAATCATCATGCTAAAAATAGTAACAAGATTGTTGAAAATATTTCAAAAAAGAAATTTCTTCTTTGTGATTTAAATATCGATTTTTCTTTTTACAATAAAATGCCAGTGAAATATGAGGAACTGCAGGAGAATGCAGATGGGAAAAGAATGTCTTCCTTTTGCTTCTAAAGACAGCGTCTTATCCGTATTCATAATGAGGAGCCAAAATAGATGGTGAAAAATTTTGATTTTACAGTGTGAAAATATTCAAAAAAAATGTATGATAGAAGAAGTACATACATCAGCGATGCGCTGACTAATTTTTACAAATGAGGAGTCCTGGAAGATGACACAAGAATTGACCGTACAATTAGCTGACAAAAAAAGAGAAAAACCCGATCAGGCAAATCTCGGGTTTGGCCGTGTTTTTACCGATCATATGTTTATGATGGATTATACGGAAGGCAAAGGATGGCATGATGCGCGCATCACTCCGTATCAGCCGATTACCCTCGATCCGTCGGCTATGGTGTTCCATTACGGACAGACGGTATTCGAAGGGATGAAAGCTTATTTAACGGAAGAAGGCCGCGTATTTTTATTCCGTCCGGAAAAAAATATGGAACGTCTAAACCGCTCAAACGACCGCCTCTGCATTCCGCAGATTGATGGTGACTTTGTCATCGAAGGATTAAAGCAGCTGATCAAGGTTGACCAGGAATGGATTCCAACTGCTGAAGGCACATCATTATACATTCGTCCGTTTATTATTGCGACAGAACCGTTCCTTGGTGTAGCGCCTGCAAAAAACTATACGTTTATGATTATTATGTCACCGGTGGGGCTTTACTACAAAGAAGGCATTGCACCGGTTAAAATTTTAGTGGAAAATGAATTTGTCCGCGCGGTAAAAGGCGGCACCGGCGAAGCAAAAACAGGCGGCAATTATGCATCCAGCTTAAAAGCGCAGGAGCTTGCGACTGGAAAAGAATATTCCCAGGTACTTTGGCTCGATGGAGTAGAGAAAAAATATATTGAAGAAGTTGGCAGCATGAATGTCTTCTTTAAAATCAACGGTGAAGTTGTTACGCCTGCACTGAACGGAAGCATTTTACATGGTGTTACCCGTGACTCGGTCATTCAATTATTGAAGCACTGGAATGTTCCCGTTTCCGAGCGCCGTATTTCAATGGAAGAAATTGCACAGGCACACCGTGACGGAAAATTGGAAGAAGCATTTGGTACAGGCACCGCTGCTGTTATTTCGCCGATCGGTGAGTTTTTCTGGGGTGACGAACAAATGGTATTGAACGGTGGGAAAACGGGAGAGTTATCGAAACGAATTTATGATACAATTACTGGCATTCAAAAAGGTGCTCTTGAAGATCCGTTTGGCTGGGTAACAGAAGTACCGGTTTCTGCGGGAAAATAATAACATAAAGAATCAAAGGCTAAAAGCGTGGCGTCCTGCCGCAACGCCTTCGTGATTCACATCGTGCGGACCCAACGAACTGCTTTCGGGCAGTTCGTTTATTTTCTAAAAATAGAGGTGTTGAAATGTCAGCGGTTTCACTAGGATTTGATTTGTCATTGATTGATTTGCATGATTTGGGGTTATCGAGACGGACTAGTTCGTATGTTTTTCATGAATCGAAAAAAGCGATTATTGAAACGAGTGCAAGCCCATCTGTCCCTTATTTACTTCGCGGGTTAAAAGAGCTTGGAATATCACCGGAGGAAATTGAGTATGTCATTGTTACTCATATCCATCTTGATCATTCAGGCGGTGCGGGTTTGTTTTTACAGTCTTGTCCAAATGCAAAACTAGTTGTCCACCCAAAAGGCTCACGTCACTTAGCAGATCCGAGCCGGCTTGTTGCAAGTGCAAAAATGGTGTACGGCGATCAGTTTGAAGACTTGTTTGATCCGATTGTGCCGATTCCTAAAGAACGAATTATCGAGATGGAGGATGGCGGGAAATTGGACCTTGACGGACGGGAACTGACATTTGTTCACACGCCTGGACATGCCAATCATCACTTTTCAATTTATGATAAAAAATCCAATGGAATTTTCACTGGTGACACGGCAGGTATCCAATATGCGCAGCTCACTGATGAAGGGTTTTCGTTTTATTTGCCAACGACATCACCGAATCAATTTAACCCGGATGAAATGAAAAAATCCATCCAAAAAATGATGTCGTTTAACCCGGAACGAATTTACTTTGGCCACTACGGAATGACGGAAGATCCGGAAACAGCCATTGACATGGTGATAGAATGGCTGGATATTTTCATGGAAACAGCAGTAGGAATAACAGATGCTGACGAACTTGCGGCCTTATTATATTCAAGAGCACAGCAGTATCTGTTTCAAAACGGCATAGATGATAATCATCCTGTACATGACATTCTCCGCATGGATTTTCATATTTGTTCTCAAGGGATTATTCTTTATAAAGAATTGAATAAGTAATCGACAAAGGGAGCCGCCAGTTTGAAGTTGGTCTTTACACATTCGGAGATAATCGAATTATTGGCTGTAGAAATTGCGCCGACCGTTCGAAGAGAAATTAATAAATAGACTACATACAAAAGCCGGCGAATTTTCGCCGGCTTTTGTATGTAGGAAAACAAGAAAATTATGCATGCATCGAAGTGGACTATGATCCGATTTTCGCATTCTCGATGCACGAGAATGCGAATCTCAAGCACGGTTAAAAACGAATATTTTTTAAATGATCATGCATCCGGTCTTCCTGAATTCGCTCCAAGTATAAATTAGTGGTGGAAATATCTGCATGTCCAGCAAGATCTTTTACAACGGCAAGAGGCACGTCCTGTTCAAGGAGTGATGTCACAAAAGTGTGTCGAAACCAGTGTGGGCTCACAGCGGAATTGCTGCCTGCAAGCTGAACAGCTTCTTTCACAATTTTATAAAGAGCTGCATATGATAACCTTTTTTTATCTGTAAGTGGATCCACTTTGTTATACATAGCATAAAACAATGGCTCGCTTGAATGCGGGTCAAGATCCTCGAAGTCACCGCAAATGTTTCGATAGTTAAATAAAAGAGACTCTGTTTCGTTCATAACCGGCAGTGTCCGCTCTTTGCCGCCTTTTCCGACTACGTCTACAAGCAAATCTCCCCGCCGATTGCGCCGAAAGCTTCCCCAGTTTAATTGAATGAGCTCGGATGCTCGAATGCCGAGTGTTAACAATAAAAAGCCGATCAGCCGATTGCGCGCTTTCAATTGTTTGTCATTTTTATCTGTTTTGACAGTTTTTGCGAAGCAATCGATAATATGTTTTGCTTCATTAGAAGACAACTCTCGCATTTCAGTCCGGTTTTCGCTTGAATGTGACACGTGTCCTTTTTGGATAAGTGGCTTTTGAATCCAGACAGACAGCCGTGTTCCATAAAAGTGAGTATTAAAGCCAAATTCGAGAAAACGGCGAAAGAATTCCAGTTTGCGAAGTGCACTTTTTGGCTTGTATGATTCAATGATTAAGCGATTATAAGCTTTTACTTCCGGAAAGCCGATATTTCGGAATGTGAGAGAGTGGGCAGCGAGATACGAAAGCAATGTTTTCGCATCACTCCGATATGCTTTTATCGTATGAGGGGAAAAGGTCCGGTTTTCTTTTAAAATCCCTATCGCAAAAAAATATTCCAAAAATTCTTCATCGGTACAATGGGCCAATGATAAGTTGCGTTCTTCATCGAGTAAATGTTGTTTGGATTGAAGCAGCTGCAAAAAAGCGTCGTGTGAAGATAAAATTGCGGGTACATTCATGCCTTTCCCTCCTTTACAGTAATATTATTATGTATAGTAAAGATAATCAGACATTATCTTTACTTCTAATTGTAACAGTTTTAAATTTGCAAAGAAAGCATGTATTCATGTATATTGAAGCGGTTCACTTGTTTTAAAACAAGGAAAAAGTAAGGGAAAATTGACGAAAAGGAGACTGAATATGAGAATTGGCTACGCCTGTATCAATATGAAAATGCCTTCTAAGTTTAAAACGTGCCGGTTGAAAACGGCCAAGCTGGAAGGGATGCAAAAAGTAAAAGAACTTACACTTCATAATTTAAATGAAACGCTGGAGATCATAAAGTGGAACATTGCACATAATATTTATTTTTACAGGATGAGCAGCAATCTCGTGCCGCTTGGAACGCATCCGGTTATGACATGGGCATGGGAAGAGGATGAAGAGGTCCGCTATATTACTGATCAAATCAAAGAACTGGTTGAAGCGTATAAGCTTCGTTTATCTGTTCATCCCGGACAATATACGCTTATCAATTCACCCAATGAAGAAGTCGTCCGCAAGTCCATTTTGGACTTAAAACATCATCAACAATTGCTGGCGCTTACCGGAGGAACGGATATGATTTTACATGTTGGCGGTGCATATGGAGATAAAGAAGCCGCGAAAAAACGCTTCGTTTCTGCTTACCAGCTGCTTCCTGATGCTATTAAAAATGTTCTGCGAATTGAAAACGACGATAAAATTTTCACGATTGATGATGTACTGAATATTTGTCAACAAACAGGTGCGGCCGCTTGTTTTGATATTCATCACCATACTTGTCATCATGAAGGAGAAGCTGACATTAAAAATGTGATGCAGCGGGCAATAGCCACATGGGAAAAGATCGGCATCCCGCCGAAAATGCACATCAGCTCCGGAAAAACAGGGAAAACAGACCGGGCGCACCATGCATATATTTTAGAAGAGGACTGGCATTATTTAATGAAACACCTGCCGGATCATTCGGTGGATGTAATGGTGGAAGCGAAAATGAAAGAACAAGCCGTGTTAAAAATAAGAGAAAGAACCCAGTGAAAAAGCGCTTATCCAAAAATGGAAGGGCGCTTTTAACGTAACAATGGAATTCGTTGTTGATATTGATGAATAAGAGATTGATTGTATTCATCGGCATCTGGTCGGTTGCCGCTTAAAAAAATCGGCGGGTTAAAACCGGACTTGATCATTTTTTCGATTGAGGCTGCGATGATGCCATTTAATAAAGCTGCGCCAATCACCGTTGAAACCGGTGAAAACGGGGCAGGAGCCTTCTCGTGTGTTAATTCTCGTGTGTTAAAATCGCGTCTCCGTGCGGGGCGCCATTATCGCTCACAAGGTCAGCGGCATCACCCAGTTTAATCTGTTTCTTATGTCTAGACAGGACATTTTCTGAATATGCCGCTGATGTAATAGCGATCGTTTTGGCACCGGCTTTTTGACCTTGAAGCAGCATATCAACTGGAACAGGATTGATGCCGGATGTGGAGATGACAATCAACATATCGCCAGAACGTATATCCAATTCGTCTACAAATGAATCTGTGTAGCTGTTTTGGCGCTCGAGCATTGAAGAGTGAACGGCTCCTTTATGCAGCATCTGTCCAATAAAATTGGACAGATGCAGGCGAGCCCGCCAGCCCGGTAAAATAATTCCTCCGCCAGCATATGAGAATGACCGCAGCCAAATACATGAATAACGCCGCCTTTTTGAACACAATCAGATATCCACTCAGCCGCAAGATCTGCCTGCTTTGTTTGTTTTTGTGCAGTCTCCACCAGCATATTCGCTGCCTGTTGAACATATTGAAAATACATCCTGCCCCACCCTTTACCGGTTAATATCGATCGTGAACTTGTAGCGGTCGGACCGGTAAGATGATTTCACGTACTCAAGTGGTGTTCCATCTTTTAAAAAGGTATTTCGTTCAATTAATAAAACGGGCGCGCCTTTTTGAACGAGCAGATGCGGCCTTTCTATTTCATTAACAATAGCCGCTTCAATGGATTGAACGGCATGTCCAATTGCAAGGCCGAGCTCCTCTTCAATGTAATGATAAAGGGACGCGGCGGTAATGGTTTCAGTCAGTCCTTTTACGAGGTTCGCTGAAATATAAACGGTTTCAAGTGCCATCGGAACATCGTCTGCCAGTCGAATCCGCTTAATTTCATAAACCGGTGTGTGTTCTTTTAAAGAAAGCCGTTCTGCGACTTTTGCATCCGCTGGAATGATTTCAAAGGCAAGCAGCGTATTAGCTGGGGTCATCCCACGCGCTTTCATATCTTCTGTGAAACTTGTCAGCCCGGAAAGCTTTTGCTCAAGCTTCTGTTCTGCCACAAACGTGCCGCGCCCTTTTTGGCGATACAACAGTCCTTCATTCACAAGATTGGTGATCGCCTGCCGAACCGTCATTCGGCTCACATCAAGCAGCTCTGCATATTCGCGTTCAGAAGGAAGCAAATTGCCCGGTGTCAGTTCACCGTTTTCAATTTGCTGGCGGATAGAATGCTCCAGCTGAAAATAAATCGGCATAGGCGAGTGTTTATCAATCATCGTGTTCTTCCTTTCACGTAACTATTGAGAGCGCTTCATCATCTGCTATTATTGTAACATGGGGGTGATGATGCAGCACGGACGCAGGAAAGTCTTCCGAAATTTCCCCTGACAATAACTGATGGACTGCTTCTGCTTTTTTTGCGCCGGAAGCCAGCAGCAAAATCTCGCTGCTTTTCATAATAGAAGCAATGCCCATTGTGATCGCCTGCTTTGGTACCTCTTCAATCGATTGGAAGAACCGGGCATTCGCTTGGCGGGTTGACTGGGCTAATGTTGTAATATGAGTCGTTTGATTAAACGAGGTACCGGGTTCATTAAATCCGATATGCCCATTTTGTCCGATCCCGAGAACCTGTACGTCAATGCCTTTTTCATCAATGATGGATTCGTAGCGTGTACATTCTTTTTGTAAGTCTGCTGCTTCTCCATTTGGAAGATAGCTATTTGATAAAAGAGTATCCAGATGGCGAAAAAGGTTTTCTTTCATATACGAGTGGTAGCTGTTCGGATTTGAAGCAGGCAGGCCGATGTATTCATCTAAATTGATCGTTGTAACATGCTCATAAGATGTTCCATGTTCCTTGCGGTCGAGAATTAATTGTTCATACAATCCTTTTGGCGTGGAGCCGGTTGCCAGGCCAAGGGCGAGGCTTGGGTTCTGCTCTATCTTTTTTAATAAAAATTCAGCGGCTCTTTTGCTCATTTCTTCGTAGTTAGACACTTGAATAATCTCCATCATTTTGTCTCCTTTTGAAAAGCGATCATGCCGCGGCAAATCGTTTTTTGGACACGGAACTCCTTGTCGTAAATAACAATGTCCGCATCTTTCCCGATCGTGATGCTGCCTTTGCGGTCATATAGATTGGCTTGCTTCGCAGGGTTTTCTGCGGTCATTTTTATAATGTCCTGCATGGTGCAATCTGTGAATTTCCTCATGTTTTGAATGGCTTTTTGCATCGATAATGTACTGCCGGCGAGTGTGCCATCACGAAGAACAGCTTTTCCATTCGTGACGCTGACCGCCTGGCCGCCTAATTCATACTCCCCATCCGGCAAGCCTTTTGCACGCATGGAATCCGTAATAAGAACGGTACGCTCAGCTGTTTTTTGGTTAAATGCAAGCCGGACCATATGCGGGTGAATATGAATGCCATCCACAATCATCTCCGTATACAGCCCATTATGGAGTAAAGCGCCGCCGACCGTACCTGGTTCGCGGTGGTGCATGCCGCGCATGCCGTTATATAAATGAGTGATATGCGTTAAGCCATTTTTTGCGGCTTCATTAAGCTGGTCAAATGTTGAATCCGTGTGGCCGGCCGAAGCGGTAATATGTAACTGGGCTAAAAACGACACAAGTTCTAAGCCGTTTTGTTCCTCTGGCGCCAATGTGACCAGCCTGATTTTTTCTCCTGAGAGTGTGTGCCATCTTTTAAAAAGGGATACATCTGGTTTTAATATAGCGTCGCGTGGCTGCGCCCCAGGGTGTTTTTTTGAAATGAAAGGACCCTCTAAATGAATACCGGCAATCTCTGCTGTTCCCGGTGTCTGCTCATAAGAAGCAATGCAGCTGAGTACTTTTTCAATGGCTTCTTTTTGCTGTGTCATGGTCGTCGCTAAAAAAGTGGTCGTTCCTTCTGAAGGGAGATAAGCCGCCATTTTATGCAGAGAATCAAGGGACGCATCCATTACGTCCGCGCCTGCTGCACCGTGAATATGGATATCAATGGCCCCGGGCAAAACGAGCGTTTCATCCGAAACGGTTAGGACTTCGATCGATTCATGCTGTGGACTTTGTGAAATGGGTCCCACTGCGGCAATTTTGCCATCCGTTATACGGATAAAACCGGGTTTGAACACCACATTTTCCGCATAAACCGAGCCGCCTTCAATTACATAATCATTCATTGTAACGCACCTCTTATTTTCTTTTAGTATAAACAGTTTAAAGGAATAAAAACTAGTTGTCTATACCAATATTTGATGGTTGTTAAAAAATATTCGAGGTTTTAATTTGAAATATTTTTCAATTGGTATAGACAACTATACTTATATATGAAAAAGCGCTTTCTGATTGTTGTCTTGTTTATCTTCTGACGAAAATTTCGAATTTCTCAAAATGCAAGACACCGTTCGAATTAATGAACGGTGTCTCTTTTGAATTCATTGTCTTAGTTAGAAGGAGAATCATCATCTTGAGAACTTGCCGGGGCAGGATCGTGTCTCCAGCATGAGGAAGCTGCACAGGGTGGGAAGCCAAGGTGCTGTGAGAATGTTGCAATCGCGGGGACAATTTTATCGATTTTGCATACTTTATAAAGAAAACCTTAAGAAAGGGGAGAAAGTACCTGATGAAACCTGATAAAAATAACCTTACAAGCCTATTTGATGGATCTTTTAATCATTTTATCAAGACTTTTGATTCTTTTTTTGACGAACCATTTCGACATTTCGATGATTTTCTTAGCCGAGATTCTTTTTCTGTTAATGTCCATGAAACAGCCAATGACGTTGTGATTGAAGCAGAACTTCCAGGCTGCAAGAGAGATCAAATTCAGGTAGAAATTTTACGCAATGATCGATTGAGGATTCTTGTAGAAAATGACGTAACAACAGAAGTAAAAAAGGATGAAAATATCCAGTATTATAAAAAACGAGCAGCGGGAAAAATGGAAAGAATCATTCAATTGCCGTTTCCTGTCACAGATGAGGCTCCGAAAGCGACTTGCCGAGATGGATTATTAAAAGTTGTCCTTAAAAAAGGAAAGCGACGATTTGTTGACATTGAATGAATTCCTTAAAATGGAGGCTTTGTCTATAAGCTGAAGGGGGCCGGTACTTTAACGGTCTCTTTTTTCTTTGATTAAAAATATTTCTATATTTGTACCGGTATAAGAATGGGGAATTAATAAATAATAAACCCAAGTACTACATTTTTCATAAGACCGAGGTGTTTTATGCTTTGGAAACAAGATGTTTTAGCTATCTGTTTATTTTCTCTGCAGTTATTCCAGATTTCCTTTCCTTCTCCTGCTAATGGACAAGTGCTGGACCGGCCTTACTATGAGGAAAAAGGTGATGTTATTTGGGACATACCAACAAAGGAAAAGATTGTAGCAATTACCTTTGATGATGGACCAGACCCTATTTACACACCGCAAATTTTAGACGTATTAAAGAATAATAACGCTCACGCTACCTTTTTTTTATTAGGGCACCGCGTAAAAAAATATACAGAAATTGTCCAGCGTGAAGTACGAGAGGGTCATGAAATTGGAAATCATACCTATACGCATCCGAGTTTTTACAACATCTCACAATCAACATTATTAAATGAGATCGACAAGACAGAAAAGTTAATGAATTTCCAAGAAAGCTACAACGTGAAATTATTTCGGCCACCTGGGGGCGCTGTAAATAAAGGAATAATTGATGCGTTAAAGAAACAAAATTACACGATCATTTTATGGTCATGGCACCAGGATACAAAAGATTGGTCCAATCCAGGGGTGGATACCATCGTAAACCAGGTGCTTTCAGACGTTCGAAACGGTGACATTATTTTATTACACGATTCTGGCGGCAATCGGACTCAAACAGTCAAAGCATTGAAGGTTTTATTACCTGAACTAAAAGAAAGGGGATATAAATTTGTTACAGTAGGGCAATTGCTGCAAAATCACCCTAAATTTCAAATCCCACTAAACGAATTCAGATAAACAAAATCATTGAAAGCAAAAAGAACCTTAAAACGATCAATAATAATCAAAAAAGGTTGGTTTAATGAGCCGACTTTTTTAGCTTTGAAAAAAAGCTTGCTGGACATGAAGGAGATTTATTCAACTGAACAGTATCTTGTTTTTAATAAGGGCTTATATGAATGCCGTCATCATTTTCCAATCAGCAAAAAATGTGTTGGTATTAAAAACTGCAAGAGATTTGAAACGAAAGAACTACAATGAAACATTAAAAATAAATACAAAGAATTAAAAAGCAAGTATCTTGGTTTTTAAAGAAATGTGCGGGGTATAAAAGCAATATAGCAATAAAAATTGTAATACTGGGTGGGATGGCATGAGTGGCCGTCAAGGTATCCGGCGTAGGTGGGGCCGATACGAAGAACAGAAATAATTTTTCGTTCTTTTTGTTGCTAGCAAATGAAAACTGCATTTAATTTTGATCCGTTACTATCCTTGAACGTTTATATTTTCAGAATAGATCAAGCCCTATCTAATGCGGATAGGGCTTGATTTATTTTACGGCTTCTGATCGGCTCTTTTATTCTTTTCCTTCTTGAGAGAAGAATCCTCCTAATGGTGTAGAAGAAGGTTATAAAAGATATAGATAATCCCTTGTCGTCGGTAATTCATTATTCACTCCTTTGCTGATAAGGAATTGATGCAAATCTGAGTTTCCCATATTAAAATTTGCTGCGCATGCATTTAAATAAAGACGCCACATGCGGATAAAACGGTCATCGAATCTTTTTTCGACTTTATCGATATTCTTTTCAAAATTCATAATCCAGTGTTGAAGTGTCCGATAATAATGCAGACGGAGGCTTTCAAGGTCGATGATTCGAAAATTATGAAGTGACATGTGATTGATCAGTTCTCTTACGGAAGGGATATATCCGCCTGGAAAAATGTATTTCCCCAAGAATGTATTTACCTCTGTCTCAAATAGGCCGGTAATACAGTGAATCAGCGCGACGCCTTTTTCTTTTAACAGCTTGTCCACTTCATCCATAAAGATAGGGATATTTGCTTGTCCAACATGTTCAAGCATGCCAACACTGACAATCCTGTCAAACATCATTTTTTCTTTACTTAATTCACGATAATCGACTAAACGCACTTCTACCTGGCCGACAAGTCCATTTTCCTCAATACGCTTTTTTGTTTCCAGGTATTGCTCCTCGCTCAATGTAATCCCCACGGCCTTCACCTGATAGAATTTAGCCGCTTCGATAATCAAATATCCCCATCCGCATCCAATATCAAGTAATGTCTGGCCGGGTTTTAGATTTAATTTCTTTAATGTATGGTGAATTTTGTTCATTTGAGCTTCATATAAGGTGTCTTCTTTTGTTTTAAAATAAGCGCATGAGTAACTCATAGTCTCATCAAGCCATAAACGATAAAAATCATTACCTAAATCATAATGATAAGAAATGTCTTCTTTTGACTTCTTCACCGTGTTTGATTTGATTTTGGATATCTTTCCAAGGACTTTATGCTGGTTTAAGAAACTATCTTTATTACTGAAAATAGATTCAATAATTTTCTCTATGTTCCCCTCGATGACCAATTCACCGGACATGTAAGCTTCAGCAAGTGCCAACGTCGTGTCGCTTACTAATTTTTTTGTGTTCAGCGGTTTTTTGAAAATCAGTCGAAAGGCAGGTTCCCCTTTATTGAAAGCTTTTTCTTCTCCGTCCCAGAAAGTAACGAGAAACGGGTCGTTAGAGGCTTTTTCTAAAATTTTTTTGTAAATGGGCTTTTCTAGGATTGCAGCCATATTTCATCTCCCCATTTTTTTGGAATTTTCAGAATTAAAACTCCGCATTAGGTTAAGTTAATTTTCCCCTTCAATAATAAGCTGATCGATCAAATAACGGGAAATTAATGTATTTTGGTTTAGTATGGGCTGTTATAAGTAAAATCATACATATTGGAAAGGTGTTTTAAAGTAATAAATAGTTATATGCAATCGATGTTTTAAAAAGAACACACTGTTAAGATACTGTTCGCGCTTTCAATATTTTTTAGCGCCCAATATTTGGTTTATGCCGGATTTCATGCTTCATCATTCCCTGATTTCCTTTCTTATGATTGCCCCTTTTTTAGAAGGGACATAATGAGTATGAAATTTATAAATGAGGTGATGGGTTGAAACGTAAATTAATCATAATTCTAGGCGCGATATTTGTTCTGCTAATGACTGTTGCGTTGATCATTCATATCATGCATGATAATGAATCCGGCCGACGTGTAGCAATTGGGGGAATTACTGTCAGTGCTTTGCCCATGCTGCTGTTATTTTTGAAAAATAATCCGTTTAATATTCCTATCATCATTGGTTATTATGTTTTCCTTTTTTGTGCGACTTTTTTGGGCGCCACTTTGCATTTTTACGTCACGTTCAAATGGTGGGATATGGCCCTTCATTTTTATGCGGGACTCTTCGCGGGGTTTATTGGGATTGCACTTTATAAGCTTTTCATCCCGCCAGAGGTACGAAAAGATGTGTCACGCTGGATTCTTTTTCTTTTTGTCCTTTCGCTCGGAACATTTGCGAATGCCCTTTGGGAGATCTATGAATTCGCAGGAGACCAGACGGTTACCCGCACTATGCAAAAAGGCGGAAATACAGACACTATGGGTGACCTGCTTTTTGGAATAGCAGGGGGCCTTCTGGCAGCAATTTATACAAGCAGTCAAAAACAAAAGGTATGAGAAATAAGAGGGGAAGGCGAACAGATGAAAAGCAGGATAGTTATTTTCCTAAGTGCTGCATACGTTCTTTTCATGGCTGTATTAGCTTTTTTTTACTACGTCAATGGTGATCATAAAAAGGCTCTTGTTGCAGCAGGCGGCGTTGTATGTGGAGCAATTCCTCTCCTTTTGGGGCTTTTTATCAGGCTCCAATTTAATTTGCCCCTTATCGTTTTTTATTTTTTGTTTCTCTTGGGTTCACAATATTTTGGATCGATTTTAGGATGGTACGGGCTTGGCTGGTGGGATTTCTTTTTGCACGTCATGAGCGGAGTCCTTCTTGCATTTGCAGGTATTGCTTTGTATGAGCGCTTTGTTCATAGAAGAGCGGGCAAAGAGATCTCATCTTGGTTTGTCTTTCTATTTACTCTTTCTTTTGCCGTATTAGGCGGCGTTGTGTGGGAGATTTATGAATTTAGCATGGATCAATTTTTCGGAATGACTTTGCAAGGCGGCGGGAATAAAGATACCATGCTGGATTTAATAGCAGATACGATTGGAGGAATCGTTATTGCGTTACAGGCTGGTTTAAGGAAGCGTTTGAATACGTCTAAAGACAAGGAAAAGCAGGAGGGATAGGGGCATGACAGCGGCATATTTACTCCGTTTATTGTAGTCAGGTAATGGTAAATTAACAAAGAAAAAACCCGGAATTTTGGCTCAAAAGGCCAAGATTTCGGGTTTTTCAATTACACGACCGGAATCCAGCCCGGGATACTTTGATAGTACTCCATCATTTCGTCCGAAAGGACCAATTCTTTTTGATCTTCTTTTGGTAAAGTGGTACGAATTGTTTCTTCCTGACCTTTTTCTACCTTTTGTATCCACTTAGGCTCCATAATTAAGGCGCGGCCTAACGCAATTAATGGTACGCCCGTATCCAGTGCTGCGATTACATCCTCTGGTGTGTGCAGCATGCCGACACCGATTACTGGAACACGGTCTCCTGCACGCTCTTGAATCATTACGACACGAGATGTTTTGTCATTTGTATCACGGATGGATCCGTTCCAAAACGCGCCAACGGAAATGTGAAGATAATCCAATTGTTGGTCAGCTAACTTATCCACTAATACCAATGTATCTTCCATGGTGATACCAGGATTTTCTCTTTCTTCAGGGGACAAACGGTAACCAACAATAAAAGGTTTTTCAGCGTGGTCAGCAACGGCTTTTTTCACTGCCTCTACAACTGCCAACGGGAAAGCCAAACGCTTTTCAAGTGTGCCTCCCCATTTATCTGTTCTTCGGTTTGAATGCGGGGAAAAGAACTGCTGAAGCAAGTAAGTATTCGCTCCGTGAATTTCAACTCCATCAAATCCCGCTTCAATTGCTCTGCGAGTCGTTTCTCCAAAGGCTTGCACCATTTCCGCAATTTCTTCAGGTGTCATCTCGCGAGGTACCATAGCGTCATCACGTTCTGCTGCTACTGCACTCGGGCTAATGGGCTGGCCATCCGGTAAAAGTTCAGGCGGACACATTCTCCCGCCATGAAAAATTTGCAAAATGGCTTTAGCGCCTTCTTCTTGAATGGTTGTTGCTAATCGTTTTAGACTCGGGATCAATTCATCAGAATCTGCTCCAAATTCACCCGGGAATCCTTGGCCGTTTCTTTTTACATACGTGCAGGCAGTGATAACAGTACCAACGCCGCCAGAACGCGCGCGATAATAAGCGAGCTCTTCATCTGACACTTCTCCGTTATCGTAGGCAGCAGTGTTCGTCATCGGTGCCATCACTATACGATTTTTAATTTCGACTCCAGAAGGGAATGTAAAAGGTTTAAAAGCTGGTTCATATTTAGAATTCATTGTTAAATCTCCTTTTGGTATAGTCCGCTGCACACGTTTTCCACATATAAACAACGTGTGCAGCGGACTTAATTAATGAATAATCCAGTTGTTGCAAGTTGGTGTTTTTTATTTTGTAATATCGGCCACAATTTCATAAGAACGAAGACGCGCCTGATGATCAAAAATTTGACCGATGACCATCATTTCGTCCGCCTGGGTATCATCTAAAAACGCCTGCATTTTTTCTTTCACGGTTTCGGGGCTGCCAACGATGGAAGAGCCCAGCTGATGCTGCAAAGCGTCGATTTGATATTTGCTCCAATGATCTTCCAAATTTTCTACAGGTGGCTGCAACGGCATTTCATTCCCTTGGCTCAAGTTTAAAAATTGCTGCTGCAGGGTAGTGGCCAATAGTTTTGCTTCCGCATCCGTATCTGCGGCAATGACGTTAACCCCAACCATTGCATACGGTTTGTCAAGAATATTCGAAGGCTGGAAAGAACGGCGGTATAAATCCAGAGCTCCCAGTGTGTTGTTAGGAGAGAAGTGGCTGGCAAAGGCGAATGGCAGACCGAGCTGGCCAGCCAGCTGTGCGCTGAATCCGCTTGAACCGAGCAGCCAGACTGGAATATTCAGACCTTCTCCAGGAATAGCTCGTACATGCATTTTTCCTGCCGCCAAAGACGGGTCAAAATAGGCGAGAAGTTCCATCAATTGTTCCGGAAAATCCTCACCATTACTTCCAAGGTTACGCCGCAAAGCCTGTGCGGTACGCTGGTCAGTGCCCGGCGCACGGCCAAGGCCGAGATCGATACGTCCTGGAAACAGTGATTCGAGTGTCCCAAACTGCTCGGCGATGACGAGGGGAGCATGATTTGGCAGCATAATCCCGCCAGAACCAACCCTGATTTTTGATGTGCCGGCTGCCACATGACCGATTACGACAGAAGTGGCCGAACTGGCAATGAAGGGCATATTGTGATGTTCAGCGAGCCAGTACCGGTTAAAGCCCCATTTTTCAGCATGCTGGGCAAGATCCAGCGTGTTTTGAAACGAAATGGCGGGAGTACCACCGACTACAATCGGCGAAAGATCCAATACTGAATATTTAATATCGCGTAGTTGTTTTGTGTTTTTAGAGCCAGACATAGTTTCAACTTCTTTCTATTTATAATACAAGCTAAAGGGAATTTTTTTGTCTCTTTAATTATTGTCCTGTAAAATACGTTCTTTTATTTTTCTTAAACAACTTCTTTGCCGCTACGTTCAACCTTTTAGTAGTTGGCAGCCTCAGCCAAAATTTCATAAGAGCGCAGCCGGGCCTGATGATCAAAAATTTCGGTGTGGGCCATTATTTCGTCTACTTCCGTTTTTTCAATCAGCTCTGCTAGTTGTTGTTTAATGCCCGATGGATCCCCGATGAGGGACGTAAAAAGCTGTTCTTCTACTGCTTCGCGCTCACGCTCACTCCAAATTGTCTCCATGCTGTCCACAGGAGGCTGCAATGGTGCCGGCTGTCCACGGGTTAACAATAAAAATTTTTGATACATGGAGGTGGCAAGCCTCTGCGCTTCTTTCTCCTCATCTGCTGCAACTACTTGAACAGATAAAAGTACATATGGTTTATCAAGCACTTCGGACGGGCGGAAATGCTCCCGGTAAACGGCCAGTGCTTCCATCATATTGCCTGGAGCAAAATGGCCGGCAAAAGAAAACGGCAGCCCAAGTTTCCCAGCCAACTGGGCGCTGTAAAGCCCTGAGCCCAGCAGCCAAATCGGCACTTCGCTATTCTCGCCAGGAATCGCATGGAATGTGTGTGATCCATTAGCCAATGATGTTCCTGATCCGTATAAGTAAGCGGTCAGTTCTTGAAGACGCTCTGCAAATTCCGGTTCTCCGGCAGCACGTGAACGCAATACTTGGGCTGTGTAGGCATCGGTGCCTGGCGCGCGGCCTAAGCCAAGATCAATCCGGCCGGGAAAAAAGGCTTCTAGCGTCCCGAATTGTTCGGCCACCGACAATGGAGAGTAGTGAGAAAGCAGCATTGCGCCGGAACCAATACGCATTTTTTCGGTTACAGATGCTACTCTTCCAATGACAACCGGCGAAGCAGAACTGGCCATTCCCACCCAATTGTGATGCTCAGCCAACCAAAACCGCTTGTACCCCCATTCTTCTGCTTTCTTAGCTAAATCAAGGGTATTATGAAGGGACAGCTCAGCAGAACCTCCTGCTATAATGGGAGATGGATCAAGTACAGAAAGCGGTGTTTTTACTAAATCAGCCATAAATAAAGATATCCTTTCCTAAAACATATATAATTTTCAACACTTCATCTTTCTCCTTACTTTTGCTCTTTTGCCGCATGTTTATGTGTGGGGAAGTAAGGTAAAACGTCCTCACCAAGCTCCTGAATAATATCCTCAGCCGGACGCTGGGCAAAGTACAAGACGAATGCCAGATGATTAACGCCTATTGTCTGAAAGTCCTGAAGCAGTTCGATTAAATAGTTGCGTCCAAGATGGAAACCCAGCGGGATTTTCACCGGTTGTTTATCGGGATTTTCCGATAAGTCGATAAATAAAGTCTGCGTAAAAGGCTTAAATTTTCCTGGTGCTTTTACATTTGTCAATCCACGATAATCCTGAATCAGCCTTGCTTGCTGCTTAATGTCTCTAGGATATTGAATCCATCCATCCCCATGTTCAGCAATCCACTCAATCGACTGGCTGCTGAAGCCTGTCGGCATGACCGGAATAGAAGAGTAAGGCTTCGGAAACATTCTCATCTCTCTGCCGTCAATGACGCCTGACCCCGAATGGATGGTCGGACTTTCTTCATGGAGTAATCGATCAAGAGTAGTGTAATTCTCATTAAATATAACGCCGCTTTTTTCTTTTGATACACCAAGAGCGAAGAAATCTTTTTCCCGGTCTCCAGAAGCGACCCCCATGATGAGACGTTCAGGAAACAATCGATCAATGGAGACGGCTTCCTTTGCGACTCGTACAGGATGGCGAAGGGGAAGGACGACGCTTGCTGTACCTAATGCGATTTGTTTTGTTTGTGCAGCCAGATACGTTAAATAAATCCAGATATCATACATTTGGCCATTATCATCAATCGCAAGGTTCTGCATCGTCACATCCCGCAGCCAAAGTGCTGAAAATCCAAAGTCTTCAATTTTTTTCGCCAGGTTCAATTGATTTTCCATGATCGGCGTCTTGCTCATTTTTGCAGTCGGCAGGACAAAGCCAAGTGTCATTTTGTTTTTTTGGTACATTCTTTGATAAGCACCATGTTCTAACAAGCTCATTTGGTTCCTCCCTCGCTATGTGTCATAGTTTTAACCCAATGTATTGGTCGAATTGCTTAATCATTTCTTCGTTTCTTCGATAATATGTCCATTGCCCGATTCTTTTCGTTTCCAGTAACCCGCTCTGCAGAAGGATGGATAAGTATTGAGAAGTCGTGGACTGGGAGGTGCCTGTTTTTTTATGAATATCACTTACACAAACGCCGCCTTCAAAATTTGCCTCTTTAATCACATGTGCCTGCGCTGAAAAGTTCGTTTCTGCATCCTTAAGCATTTGGAGAATGTTTAATCTTGTCTGATTAGAAAGAGCTTTAAAGATTTCAACTGCTTTTTCGTCATTCATCACGTGTAATTCCTGTTTCAAAATTGTCAGCACCCTTCTTCTTCAGTATGTCCAGAGATTTTAAAATAACCGTATGATAATATTCACATATCGACAAATAACGATATGCCGATATTATGCCTGTTTTATCAAAATGTCAAATAGTATAAACTTTTTATGTCCAGCCAAATAAATGCTAACAATGATGCGAAATTTGTCGATAAATAAATATGATAACAAAAAAAGAATGAGGTGCACAATTTTGAATTGGTTTTACAATTTAAAAACGTCGGTGAAATTAGTATCAGCGTTTGCAATTATGGCGATTATCGTCGGGTTAGTGGGTATCTTTGGTTTAACAAACTTAGGGAAAGTGAATGAACAGCTTACTTTCATGTATGATGAACGGGTTGTCCCAATCAGTGATTTGGGGCGTACTGAAACGAATTATCAGCGTATTCGTGTTAATATTCGCGATATGGTGTTTGTAGCAAAAACACCGGAGGAAAAGAAAGAGTTGGAGGATAGATTGAAGGAAATTCAAGCAGAAATTGATACCAGTATTGAAAAGTTTGAAAATACATATGTGGTAGAATCTGAACAACAGCTGCTTGATCAATTACATCCCGCATTAGAAGAATACTATGGCTATTTAGACGAAGCAAAAGGGTATGCTTACGCGAATGATACGGAAGCTTATCTTGCATTAGCGCCCACGTTTAAAGCAGCTGGTGATAACGTACAGGCTACTTTAAAGGAATTAATCCAATTAAATATAGAGCTTGGCGAAAAATCAAATGCAGAAGCGGACGCATTAGCAAATTCTGCTCACACAATAACGATGGCAATCATTGTATTAGCGATACTATTTAGTATTGGATTCGGATATTTCATCGCGCGAATCATTTCAAAACCATTAAATAATGTTGTGGCATTAGTGGAAAACGTGTCCAAAGGTGATTTAACGGAAACAACTGATATTGACACAAAAGATGAAGTAGGCGTATTAGCACAGTCAGTCAACAACATGATCATGAATTTAAGACAAACAGTAGGAAGCATTATTGTATCATCTGAAAATGTAGCTGCATCTTCACAAGAAATATCAGCTACGAGTGAGGAAATCGCAGGCAGTGCTTCTAATCAAGCCAATGACGCGCAGACCATCACAGAATTATTCCGGGATATTGCCAATAGCACCGAAAGTCAGGCCAATGATGCCCAGGTAATGAAAGAACAATTTAATGAGTTAAACGAGGCCATTAATTCCATCTCACAAAGTGCTGAAGAAACATCAACTCTTTCAGAAGGGATGCTTCAAGTCTCAAGTGAAGCGGGGAAAGTGGTTAAAACGTCTATGAATGGCATGAACCAAGTAAGTGCTCAAATGAGCCTGCTTGAGGAAGATGCGGAGAAAATTGGTCAGATTATTACTGTTATTAGCGGGATTGCGAATCAAACGAACCTTTTAGCCCTAAATGCGGCGATCGAAGCGGCACGTGCAGGAGAGCAAGGGAAGGGGTTTGCCGTAGTAGCAGATGAAGTACGGAAATTAGCAGAACAGAGCAGTACGGCGACAAAAGAAATAACGGGTATTATTAAAGGAATTCAAAACAATACAAAACAAAGTGTTATATATGTAAATGACGGAGTAAGTGCAACGAATGAGACAGAGAAAGCATTCGACTTTATTTCTGAGATGGTTCGCGAGTCAGTTACAAAGATAAATGAAATTGCAGCAGCCAGTGAACAGCAGTCCGCCCAATCAAGTGAAGTGATGCGTTCTATTGAGAGCATTGCAGCAGCCAGTGAGCAGCAGTCTGCTCAAACAGGGAATGTAATGCGTGCGATTGAAAGTATTGCTGGCGCCAGTGAAGAAGCAGCTGCAGCCAGTGAAGAAACGGCGGCAACAACCCAGTCCCTTGCAAGTCTTGCTGAGGATTTGAATCAAACAGTATCTGGCTTCAAACTAAAATAAACATACTAGTAATTTTCTTGGATTAATTGTTTTAATTAATTGAAAGGAACACTTACTATATATTACTTTTACACAAAAAGGACTGTCTATTTTTTCAGACAGTCCTTTTCTAATCCCAATTTAAGCGCTCGTATTGCACTATATGTATGAGGATGGGGTTGAGTACCATTACTGGACGTGTTCTTTTGTGAGAATTCGAAGAGGAATTTGGCCTATCGTTTTCTGAAACTGATGAGGATATGATGTGTCAGGTGCATTTTACTTTCATGAGAGAAAGATGAAGAGTAAGATGTAGTTTGAAAAAGAAATTTTATTTTAAGTATGCAGGCAGGTAACATGGTAAAACTAACGAAAACATAAAAGGGGATAATTTCTATGTCATTGAGTGCAAAACGTGTAGTTGTTGTTGGAGGTACTTCTGGTATTGGATTAGCTGCCGCGAAGGCCTTTCTTGATGAATCAGCACAGGTTATTATCGCAAGCAGATCTGCTTCAAAACTATCTGAGGCAAAAAGTGCGCTGGATGGAGATGTTGAAGCATATGAAATTGATTTTCGCAGTGAAGAGAAAGCAGCCCAATTTTTCAACAAGGTTGGGAAATTTGATCACTTGGTGATTACGGCGGGAGAGGGCGCAATGGGTTCATTCAGCGATTTGCCTGTTAAAGATGCAAAAGCTGCTTTTGACAGCAAGTTCTGGGGACAATATATTACCGTTCATGCAGCAATCCCGTTTTTGAATACTGGAGGATCTATTACGTTAACATCAGGTGTTTACGGCAAACGGCCTCCTGTTGGTGCTTCTACCTTAGCAGCTATTAATTCAGGTATTGAAGGATTGGTACGTGGCCTTGCAGTGGATTTGGCTCCGACACGAGTAAATGTTGTTTCACCTGGAATTGTAGACACACCTCTTTACGCCGGTATGCCGGCAGAACAGCGTGGGGAATTGTTTACTGGGATCGCGCAGCAGTTGCCAGTAGGACGTGTCGCAACATCTGAAGACATTGCAGAATCATATGTTTACTTGGCCAAAAATGGATTTACAACAGGCTCTGTTGTTCTCATTGATGGCGGCGCTCACTTGGTGTAATGATGGAGATTAAGCGATATCAAGCATGATTTATATGCATAAGTCTCTTATCATTTGAAGAAATAAAATTATTAAAAAAGAGTTATTCGGCAGCTTTACACCACGTAGAGCTGCCTTTCATTTTGAATACAGGCGTGATTGAACAGCGGGCGTTCACGGTTCATGAGCAAAACTATTTCCGCTTACGCTTGGCGATACACACGTTTATTTAGATAGAAAAATAGAGTAGATAAACCGCCAAAGCGGATAAATCGTTTGGCGGTTCGTTTTAGTTTCTTATCTTCTTGAACTTTCTTATCAGCTAGATAAATGGCGATAAGACCTTTGTTAATAAGTTGATGAAATTTCCAATCTGGCAAATTACGAATACTTAACTCGGCTTTTTCTTTGAAATATTTGATTCTTTGTACCATCTTTTCTTCATTTTCGTAGTAGAAGATAAAATTTAAATCATTCTCTTTCCGATCCTCTTCTTGATCAATGAAATAATCCAGCATAATATGGAGCCCCTGAACCCAAGGGAAATATCCATTTTTTATTGTGTTCACTTCTTCGGTTTTCAAAGAATTTGACGTGTAGGCAGCCAAACAAAAAATGCCTAATGTAGAACCTGCACAGGCTGAAAACTCATACCAAGTCATTGCAGATACTTCCTGCTTGTGCCGCGCAAACCAATTTTCTAATAATTCAACACGTTTATTTTTTTCGACGTGTTTGAAAACCTGTAAGTCGCAATAATACCTTGCTAATTGATGCATTGAATCTTGAGCACTTCGAAATCCAGGAAGGTCTTTTAAAATATTTTGACAGGTTAACACAAGAGAAGCCAAATACCCGCCATCATCTTGATTTTGCCGATATCGATAATAATTTACCGGTTCTTCTCCAGGGGTTAAGGCGTGCTGCATAGACTGATGAAGCATCCGGAAATCCCTTTCTTCCAAAGAGGTACTCCTATCACAAAGATTATCCAAGTAATCACTGATCGTTTGATAGGCCACAATAAATCGAATAATGTTTTTGCGCTCTTGTCCAGCAAGCAGTCCATAAACAGCCCCGCCTTCACAGTGGAAAGTCTTTTCTTTAATGCTGGAAAGAGCTTGTTTTCGTAATTCGTCATCCGGGATTTTGTCTGCCTTCACCTTCCACTCGTTTAAATAATGACGAGTGTCCGGAAGTACCTCCTGTTGTATTTTATACAACAATGTCCATGGTTTCGTTGGTACTTTCAAGTGCATACCCTCCTAAACTGAATTATTAACTTATTCGACTTTATAGAAGATACTCCTTCTTTTAAAATCCATACAGCGGAATGACAAGTAAGGTTTACAAAAGATTGTATGAAAAAAACTAGGACGGTTATCTTAATTATGAAACGTTTTTCATTAACTGGGAGGTATCGATATGCAATCAAAAGCAGCCGTTACATTTGGAAAAGGTGAACCATTTCAAATTACAGAAATTTCAATCGATGACCCTAAACCAGGTGAGGTTTTAGTCCGCCTTGTTGCGTCGGGAATTTGTCATAATGAAGCTATCGCAGATTCTAAAAAGGGGACAACTCTTAAGGCAATTATGAAATTTAGTTCATAAGATTTAAATGATGAACAAGAAAAGATTCCTGCAAAAGAAAAAATACCGATTTATTATTGGTTCATAAATAAATCGGTATTTTTTATCATGAAGTACTTGCTGCCACTTATGTTTATTTTCTTTGAAATAAGGTCACACAGCTAAAGAAACCTTTTTTATTTCCGATAAAAGAGGTATTCACTATGTAAAAGGAGTTGGTTTTATGGATGTTGCCTTATTATTAGAGTACGGTTGGGTTCTGATCATTTTAATCGGGCTGGAAGGAATATTAGCTGCAGATAACGCGCTTGTTATTGCCACAATGGTGAAGCATTTACCGCCCGAGCAAAGAAAGAAAGCTTTATTTTATGGGCTTGCTGGAGCGTTTGTTTTTAGGTTTGGCTCCTTGTTTATTATTTCTTATTTGGTTCACATTTGGCAGGTGCAGGCAATTGGCGCTCTGTATTTGTTTGGTATTGCTCTTTATCATTTAGTAAAGAAGTTTGTGTTAAAAAGCCATTTAAAGAAAGAAGAAAAGGAAAAAAAGGGGTCTGGTTTTTGGATGACCGTCATCAAGGTGGAGCTGGCAGACATTGCATTTGCCGTTGATGCGATTCTGGCCGCTGTGGCATTAGCTATTACGCTTCCGGGGACAAACCTGCCGACAATCGGCGGGCTGGATGGCGGTCATTTTACGATCGTACTTGCCGGTGGAATCATTGGACTTGTTATTATGAGATTTGCGGCAGGGTATTTTGTTGTTTTGCTAGACCGGAAGCCCGGGCTCGAAACAGCCGCATTTCTTGTGGTTGCGTGGGTAGGGGTGAAACTCGGCGTTTATGCCTTATCTCATCCAGAGCTGGCCATTATCTCGGAAGGCTTCGGCAAAGGAACAACATGGAAAATGATTTTCTGGTCTGTCCTTCTCCTGATCGGTGTAGGAGGCTGGTTTCTTTCGAAAGATAAACCGCCTAATGATCTGAAAGAAAAAGAAGAAAACGAAGAAGTATTAAAAGAAACCAACATATTAAAAAAATAAAAGAAAAACAACGATTATTTAAAAGTTCATACGTGATTAGTATGAAAAAAAGAAAAAGACGAATACTAAAATTTTTAAAAAGCTTATAGACCGCTGACAATATGGGCTGAGTCTATAAGCTGATTTTTTTATTAGGCTTATTCCGACTTATAGTTCCACTTCGTTTAGAATTGTTCTATTATTGACTTGATAGCAGCCACTTAAATAAGGTGGTTCTTTTTGACGCGAAAATGTACCAGATAAGCATAGGAGTGATTTCAAAAGGGTAAAAAGGGATAGGAATGGAGTGTGATAATATGATTCAGTTTGACCAGGTGGAAAAGAAATACCCGGATGGCACCCAAGCGGTCCAACAACTTGACTTAATCATTAAAAAAGGAGAATTTTTCATTTTAATTGGGCCAAGCGGCTGTGGGAAAACGACAACGCTGAAAATGATCAACCGGCTTATTCCGATATCTGAGGGCACGCTGCGGATTGACGGTAAAAAAATCAGTGAATTTGATATTCACGAACTTCGCTGGAATATCGGATACGTCCTGCAGCAAATCGCCCTGTTTCCGCATATGACGATTGCTGAAAACATTGCGGTCGTTCCAGAGATGCGCAAGTGGAACCGCTCAAAAATCAGCCGCCGTGTCGATGAGCTGCTTGAAATGGTCGGTCTTGATCCTTTCGTTTATCGAAACCGGAAACCGTCTGAGCTCTCGGGTGGACAGCAACAGCGAATAGGCGTTATCCGGGCGCTTGCAGCCGATCCGGAAGTGATTTTAATGGATGAGCCCTTTAGTGCGCTTGACCCGATCAGCCGGGAAAAGCTGCAGGATGACCTTTTAGAGCTGCAGCGCAAAATTCAAAAAACCATTGTGTTCGTGACACATGACATGAAAGAAGCCATCAAGCTCGGTGACCGTCTTTGTGTAATGAAAGATGGCAAGGTTGTCCAGATCGGTACGCCCGAAGAAATTATCGAACACCCGGCGAATGATTTTGTGAAAAGCTTTATTGGTTCGCATGACCGGATAGAAGGCAGAAAAGTAAAAGAAGTAGTGGTGCAATTTCCAATTGAACTAAAAGAAGGACGGACGATTTCTGCAGGCGCACCGATTAGCAAAGCGCTCCAGCTGTTAGCGGAAACGGACGTCCTAATCATCGAAGAAAATGGACAGCCCATTGGCTCTGTGACGAGGGAGACCATTATTCAGTTTCTTGCCGGGGAGGTGCGGGCATGAATGGGCTGACGACCGTTTTTTCCGAGCGGAAAGAAGAATTACTCGCAGCACTTCTTGAACATATTCAAATTTCATTTATTGCTCTTTTTTTCGCGGTTTTAATCGCGATTCCACTCGGCATTTATTTAACGAGAAAGCAAAAAGCGGCGGAAAGCATTATCGGGATTACAGCCGTTATGCAGACGATCCCGTCTTTGGCGCTTCTTGGTTTGCTTATTCCTCTTTTCGGCATTGGAAAGGTTCCCGCTATTATCGCGCTTGTTGTCTATGCATTGCTGCCGATTTTGCGTAATACATACACGGGTATTAAAGAAGTTGATCCTTCTTTAATTGAAGCGGCACGGGGAATGGGGATGAACCAACAACGCCGGCTTATGAAGGTGGAGCTGCCACTGGCAATGCCGGTGATTATGGCGGGAATTCGAACAGCCATGGTGCTGATTGTCGGCACGGCGACACTTGCCGCCTTAATCGGCGCCGGCGGTCTCGGTGATATTATTTTACTTGGTATTGACCGCAACAATACAGCGCTTATCGTTCTTGGAGCGATTCCGGCTGCGCTGCTGGCGATTTCGTTTGATATTCTATTACGCCGATTTGAGACTCTTTCCTTTAAAAAAGCGGGGGCGATGCTTGGCATTTTGCTTGCTGTCTCACTGCTTGTCATCGTAGGACCGTTTTTCGGAAGGCAGGATAAAGAAATTGTCATTGGAGCAAAACTTGGCACGGAGCCGGAAATTTTAATCAACATGTATAAATTGTTGATTGAGCAGGACACGGATCTTTCGGTTGAGTTAAAGCCGGGACTTGGCAAAACGTCATTTGTCTTTAACGCGCTTGATTCTGGCAGCATTGATCTGTATCCGGAGTTTACGGGAACTGCCATTTCGGAATTTTTAAAAGAAACGGCCGAAAGCACTGATTCCCGAGCTGTGTATGAGCAGGCGAGAGACGGCATGAGCGAGCAATTTGACATGACTATGCTTGAGCCGATGCAATATAATAACACATATGCACTTGCGATTCCAACCGCTTTAGCAGAGCAACATGACATTCAGACGATTACAGATATAAAGCAAATTGAAAGCCAGATTAAGGCTGGCTTTACACTTGAATTTTCAGACAGGGAAGATGGTTATCTCGGCATTCAAGAATCGTACGGCATTGATTTCCCATCTGTCGTCACAATGGAGCCGAAGCTGCGCTATCAGGCGCTTCAAAGCGGAGACATCAACCTCATTGATGCATATTCAACAGACAGTGAGCTGCAAGTGTATGACTTAACCGTTTTAGAAGATGATCAAAACTTATTCCCGCCATACCAAGGCGCGCCTCTTTTAATGGAGGAAACGGCAGAAGAATACCCGGAGCTGGTTGAATCGTTGAATAAGCTCGCCGGCAAAATTACCGACGATGAAATGCGTGCGATGAACTATCAAGTCAATGCGGAAAGTAAAAGTGTTGAAGCAACAGCACGTGAATTTTTAGAAAAAGAAGGTCTCCTGCAGGAGTAAACAGTAAATACTGATTGAAAAAAATGCAAGGATACAGTACAGAATGAAAAGCTGCGCAAGACAATCCTGGCGCAGCTTTTTTGTTTATAAACGCATTTTAATCTGCACGAACTCATCGGTCATCCGCTAAATACTCTACTATGGACAATTGCCAAGAAAGACACTTTCAGAAATATTTACCAACTCTATAAAAAAGAAAAAAAATAGCTTTACTTTTTCGCTATGTTATAACATTAAACCGATATATTTAAATCTAATAAAGATTGGACGGAATTATTGTGCTATGAGCGAATTTGGCTACTTTGCAATATGTATATTATTTTTAATAGGGATAACAATGATCGGGAGAATGAGAAGTTTGGAAAATCAAAAAAGGCTGGGAATGCTTAACGAGGAGTTGTTGGAGAGTAAACAACAATTGCAAACTGTTTTCAATAATATTGATGTAGCGGTTTGGTGCTATGATGGGCGTTCTCAAAAAATACCTTATACGTCAAAAGGGATGAAGAAGATTACAGGGTATCCATCGGAACAATTTATAGATCGGGAATCTTGGAAAACAATCATTCATCCTGATGATGTATCCATTTTCGAAGCCTCATCAAGAGATAACAGAAATGGTATTTCGCGTATTAGTGAATATCGAATTATTCATGCCGATGGCCATATCCGATGGGTTCAAAATAGGATTACACCAACGATGGATCAATCTGGAAAGGTCATCCGGCTGGACGGGGTTATTATTGATATCACATCAAGAAAAAAGACAGAAGAGGCGTTAGATAGAAGTGAGCAGCGGTATAAATCCTTATTTGAATATAATTCTGATGTCATCTGTGAAATGGATCTAAATGGGACTATTCTCGATGTTAATCCAATTGGTGAAAGAATAACAGGACAGACTGCTCTTGAAAAAGATAAAGGGATTTCCTGGCCAGACTTCTTTCCTGCTGAAGATAAACAACGCGCTAGGGAACATTTTGAAAAAGCAAAGCAGGGCCAGCCGCAAAACTACGAGATTACCACCTATCACGACAATAAGAAAAACGTGTACTGGGATATTCACGTTATTCCGATTTATATTAATGACAAAATTGAAGGGGTCTTTACAATTGGCAGAGATATCACTTCAAAAAAAATGATGGAAAAAGCACTTGTGGAAAGCGATGCCAAAAATCGTTTCATTATTGAAAACATAGCCGATTTAAACGGCGTCTTAGACCCAGATGGTACAATACGTTATGCTTTTAGAAAAGGAGCAGGATTTTATAGTGAAGGTGTAGAGGGTGTTTCACTATTTCAATTTATTGACCCAGAAGATCTTAGTTATGTTCAAGAAATATTTTCTAACTTGGCGGAGAAAAAAATCAACCAGCTGTTTCAATTTCGATTTGTTCATGCGGAAGGCTATTCTGTATTGGTAGAATGCATGGCGGCGCCTGTTCTTAATCATGACGGGGAAGTTGAAAGTATTGTAGCTGTCGCAAGGGACCTGACGGAAAAAGGACTAATGGAAAAGGGATTGAAAGAAAGTGAAGAGCTGAACCGGCTTCTTGTTGAACTTTCACCGGAAGCGATTATTTTTCATTATGATTATAAATGTATTTATATTAATTCAGCTGCTCTTGTATTTATTGGCGCTTCAAGTGCAGAAGATATTATAGGACGGTCTATCTTTGATTTTATTCACCCCGATTTTCAAAAAATGGCGAATTCCCACTTGAAAGGAGTATACGAGCAGCAAACCGGTACGTCTCTTCTTGAACTTAAAATGATCCGCAAAGACCAAACGGTTATAGATGCAGAAGCCATCATTACCCCGATTTCATTCATGGGCAAAAACGCCGGTTTCTCGCTAATTCGCGATGTAACAAAACAAAAAAAAATGGAAGAAGAAAGGAATCGCGCGGAACAAAAAATTCGAGAAAGTGAAGAACGCTATTCCTCCTTACAGACAAGCCTGGACCGCTTTTCGCATGATCTTTTTGGGATTATGAAGGTATCTGAACTTAATCGCCGTTTTGTAAAAGAAGTGCAGAACGTGATTAAAATAAAACATGTCAGTGTCATTGAAGTACAGGAGGATAAGACATTTATAACAAAAAGCGGCAATTCCGATCTACAACAAGAACTGCAGGGGGATATTGGAACACTTCCGATAAGTAATCTTCCAGTAAACGAACTTATCGAAACATTAAACGGCTACGTATTAAAAATTGGTGAAATTAGTGGGAAAAACTATTTGCTTTACATTGGGGGAAAACCTGAATCTTTAACGTTCTCATCAAAGAAAGTGTGGCTTAAGACGGTAAGCCGGTATATTAACGTTTTATATGACAATTTCCGGCTGATTGAAGATTTAACAAAGGAACTGGATACGATCACATCTAATCAAATGGCTCCCGCCTGGCTTTTGCGCCTATTATTTAAACTGTCTGAAAATGAAAGAAAGCATTTGTCTCAGGATTTGCATGATTCTGCGCTGCAAGAACAGATTATCTGGTATCGGAAGCTTGATCATCTGTCGACAGATCCACTTATTCCCCCACAGGTGCGGGAACAGCTGCAGCAAATTATGCAGGGCTTATTAGATGTCATTTATCAAATACGCATAACGTGCAATGAATTGCGGCCGCCTATGCTTAAAGAGGAGGGGCTTGTTTCATCCTTGGAGGCGTTATTTGAATTTACTCAATTGCGGTCTAATTATTCTATTCAGTTTGATAAGGCCCAGTTTCATCATACGCTGACGGACGATTTATTAATTGGCTTATATCGTATCGCCCAAGAGCTTTTAGCGAACGCCACGAAGCATTCCGGTGCAGCAGAAGTTCACATCACACTTGCGAGCTATCCCGATCGAATTAAATTGGTCTACCGAGATGATGGAATCGGAATGGATGTAAAAGGGATAGAAGACTCCTTTAGCAGTATGGGGGTATATGGAATGAAAGAGCGAGTGCGCAGTATGGACGGGAAAATTGACTTCCATTCCCTGCCTAATAAAGGGCTCACCATTTCCATTTCACTGCCATCACTTTTAGGAGGGGCCCACACCACTCTTACCCAAGGAGGGTTCGATCATGATTGAGATTTTACTGGTTGACGATCATCCAACCGTTATGGAAGGTACAAAAATGCTCCTGGAACAGGAAGAGGATATAAAAGTGTCTTTGGCGTATTCGGGCAATCAAGCACTCGAGATGGCAAGTACGCAGCAATTTGACATTATGTTATTCGATTTGCATATGCCGGACATTAATGGAATTGACCTTACAAAGCAAGTATTAACCCTGAAGCCAAATGCAGTCATCTTAATTTACAGCGGCTTTGAATTTAAAAACCATTTTAACCTGCTAATTGAATCTGGTGTATCCGGCTTCGTGCAGAAAACAGTTAATAAAGAACAGCTTGTCAGAACCGTTCGGTATGCTTTGAAGGGTGAAGTAATTTTGCCGCTTTCTTTAGTAAAACAACTGAGAAGAACCACTCTTCATGTGCCGGATGTAAAAAAAGAAATTGATGTGCAGGCGATAAGTAACAAAGAATATAAGATATTAAGAGAAATATCCAAAGGAAGGAGCAATAAAGAAATTGCGGATAGTTTATTAATGAGCCAACGTTCATTAGAATACAGCTTAACGAATATTTTTCAGAAATTAAATGTGAAATCGCGTATTGAGGCAGCAATGAAGGCTAAGGAAACCGGACTATTATCTGACCAGGACATTTCCCCGCTTTAACATTCATGGGGCCTTCAAAACAGATATTGCTTTTAACAGCATGCTCTCCCGTGCGCCAGCTTGGTGGTGCGGGATTTTTAACCGCTTTTTATCATTCTTCAAAAATCGACAAAAACTGCGCGGTACCGCAAAAAGAATTGCGCCATCCCGCCAATGATTTTCGGTTACGAAAGTCCTGTGTCAATATATAATTAAATCAGCTTATTAAAAGGAAACTGTAGCAACGGCTCATTCTCTTGTTGAACTCGCAGAAGAACTGGATCATTCTACCTTGGTTTTTAAAGTAAGTTGATTTGCCATATGAAAAAATATGAACCCCAGTCCAAATATGGATTGGGGTTCATATATAAAAATAAAAGAAATTGAATGGATGATAGCAATTGAGTTAACTTTGCAGGAAATCTGCTGTTTTAATTCTATAACAGGGATGGGTGAAAGGTGAAGAGATACAAAGGAATGACGCTTCGGTTCATGATTGGTGTATTAGTACTGGTTTCTGCGTTATTAACAGCAATAGTAGGCGGTTATTCGGCTTTTAGTTCAACACGAAATTCATTGGCATTAAATCATTTGGAGAACAACTATCAATATGCCAAAAAGATTTCATCAGAAACCAATATATTATTAACCAGCATGCAGGAGAATATGAATTTTATTGCAAATAACGCCCAAGAACAAACATTAACAAAAAAAGAAACAGACCTTTTGCTGCAGGCGAATAAACAGTATTTTAATTCAATTTTTTTCGCTGATTCAAATCGGGTGATTCAACAAGTTAGCCCAACTGGTTCAGGTTTGGCCGTAGGGACCCAGTTAACTTCCGAAGTATCGATTGAGGCAGTCCAGTTGAAGAAACCATTTATTTCAGACCCTTATTTGGGGACATCAGGAAGGCTTATTCTCCTCGTTTCTTCTCCTGTTTTTGATAAAGAAGGAACATATAAAGGATTTGTAGGCGGAACGATTTATTTAGAGGAAGACAATGTGTTAAGCACTATGCTGAATGAACACTTTTATGGAAACGGCTCCTATGTGTATGTGGTCGACAGGCAGGGCCATTTAATCTTTCATCCAAATAAGAAGCGCATCAATGAATTTGTATCTGGAAATGCCATCATTCAAAAAGTAATATCAGGGAAAAGCAGCTTCGAGCAAACAAAAAATTCATTAGGAACTGAATATTTTATTGGATACTCCTATGAAAAAAGCAGTGGCTGGGGAATTGTTTCTCAAACGCCTGTTTCAGTATTAAAAGAACCGTTGAATAAATTAATTGTTTCAATGATTATGCAAGGGCTGCCATTTCTTCTTTTTATTTTGCTGATAGCATTTGGGGTTTCTTTCATCATTTCAAAGCCTCTTTATCAGCTGGCTAAATTTTCAGAAGATGCGATTGCAGACAATAAAACTGCTCCTCTTGACCGGCCAATCATTCGTTCGAGAGTATATGAAGTGCGCCAGCTTGCCCATCATATCCATAATCATTTTGACCAGTTGAATAGTGAGAATCGAATCGATGGATTAACAGGGATAGCAAACCGCAAGACATTCGAACAGGTCATGCAAGGATGGATTGAAAGCCAACTTCCTTTTTGCCTCATTTTGCTGGATATTGATCATTTTAAAAAGGTGAATGATACATTCGGGCATGTAAAAGGGGATGAGGTTTTAGTGTTTACAGCGTCTATTATGCAGAAGTTTTCTAGAGTAGAAGATGTATGCTTCCGATTTGGTGGAGAAGAGTTTGGGATTCTTGTCAAGACAGGAAACATGGAAACAGCAGCCAATTTAGCAGAACGCTTAAGAAGTGAAATCGAAACAAGTAAAAGTCCTACAGGAGGGGCTGTTACGATCTCTCTTGGTATAGCTGTTTACCCGGAAGATGCCGGGCAATCAACTGAAGTGATAGAAAAAGCGGACTTTGCTCTTTATCAATCAAAAGCAGATGGCCGAAACAAAACAACGATTTATGCAGATTGAGAAAATAGTTCTCAGGAGATGTGATGAATGGAAGAATTGAATGAAATGCCTCACCCATTAACGAAAGACGATCATTATTTGCGTGATTTTATTACTCAATTAACGGATCATAATGAAAAAAATCATGCTGAACTTTCTTTTTATCAAACCATGTTTCATACGCTGATTGAAAATGCTTCAGTAGGGATGTACATATTAGGAGATGAAACGTATTCATATGTGAATACCTATTATGCGGACCTTTTAGGCTATACAAAGTCAGAATTAACGAACGGAGACGTGCCATTGGATAAAATTATCCATCCGGATGATTTTCAAATGATACAGAAAAAGATTGAAAAAAGGAAATTAAAAGAAAAAAGTGAGGGAAGCTACAGAATTCGCAAGCTTAAAAAAGACGGCAGTTTAATTTATACTGAAATTCATTCTACAGTGGCAGAGATCGATGGGAATGTTACGTTATTTGGGACTGTGATTGATATTACAGAACGAGTGGTCGCTGAAAATCTGCTTCAGGAAAGCAATGAGCGATACGAGTCCCTCTTTCATAACAGTCCAGATGCTATTTTCACGTTTGATGACGACGGGAAATTTATTCATGCGAACCCTGCCAGTGAAACGATCACGGGCTATGCAGCAAATGAATTGTTGGAAATGTCTTTCGCGCCCCTCGTTATCCCAGAGGATCTGCCAAAAGCCATTACGCATTTTGAAAAAGCAAAGAAGGGAATATCGAGCAGTTCAGAGATCATTATTACGAAAAAAAATGGAGAGAAAATCCATTTAAATGCCACTCATTTTCCGATGAAAGTAAATGACGAAATTATCGGCACGTATGGGATCGCAAGAGACATTACGCAAAAAAATCTTCTGGACCAGCAGATGGAGCAGCTCGCTTTTTATGACACACTGACAAAATTGCCTAACCGGAAGCTGTTTGAAGATCGGCTCAGTCAAATGGTTCTTTTTTCAAGTGAGGATGGGCATTCATTTGCCGTTTTGTTTCTCGATATAGATCGTTTCAAGCTCATTAATGATTCATTAGGCCATCATATTGGCGATGAACTGTTGAAAATGTTCGCGGAAAGGCTCTTGCAAAATCTCCGAAAAACGGATACGGTCAGCCGGCTGGCTGGAGACGAATTCACCATTCTTCTGCCAGAGGTTTCTCAGGAAGAAGCGATTAAAGTGGCTGAACATATTAATCAGGTCATGAAAGAGCCCTTTGGTGTTGCCGGTCATTCAATCACTGTGTCCATAAGTATAGGGCTGGCTTTTAGCAGTGGAAAAGAAGAAAACCCTCAAGAATTAATCAGGCATGCCGATACGGCGATGTACTACACGAAAAAATATAAAAGAAACAGCTATACCATCTTTACGAAAGAAATGGATTTAAAGGCATCCTATAAACTTACCATTGAACGCGATTTAAAGAGTGCCGTTTCAAATAATGAGCTGGAATTATACTATCAGCCGATTATGGATTTAAAAACGGGAAAACTGACGGCGCTGGAAGCGTTGATTCGATGGAATCATCCGGAATTCGGGCTGATTCCGCCAAATGATTTTATCCCGGTTGCCGAGGAAAGCGGCCAGATTATCGGCATTGGGACTTGGGTACTCCAAACCGCCTGTCGTCAAAGTAAAATATGGCAGGATTCAGGAATTCCTCCCTTCAAAGTAGCCGTTAATATCTCGACGAAACAACTGCAGCAGACGGAATTTGTTGATGACGTTTTAACTATATTAGAAGAAACAAACCTAGAATCAAAATGGCTGGAGCTTGAGGTAACGGAAAGCATTTTGCTGGATGACGTAGGATTAATAAAAGAAAGCCTTTTAAAATTAAAACAAGCAGGCATTTCGATATCCATCGATGATTTTGGAACAGGCTACACCTCTTTAAGTTATTTACGGCAATATCCATTTGATAAAGTGAAAATAGACCGCTGTTTTATCGATGATATTAACAATGACTTGAATGGTAAAAGAATTACATCCGCGATCATATCATTAGCCCATAGTCTGGAAATGAATGTGGTAGGGGAAGGGATTGAAGATGAAATCCAGCTGGAGTATTTAAAAGAAGAAAACTGCGATGAAGGGCAGGGATACTTTTTTAACCGTCCTTTGCCTGCTCATTCACTGCCGTTTAACCAACGGTGAATCCCAAAAAGCTACCTGTAAATAGGCAGCTTTTTAAATCTCATTATGTGAAATAGAAAAAGGCAATTTTCTAGTGAATAACGTCCTTTTTAAAATAAACTCATTACGGTATTTTAATCGTTAGGTTGGGGCAAATCAACAGTTTCAATCATCTCTTTTAATTGAATTTTCAGTCTTTTCTTGACATATCCGATGTCTTTTTTTGAAGCATTCAGCTTGTTTCTATATTGTTTCACTTTATTCAGCCAATCCTGCACATCATTTATAGCTCCAAATTGAGTTTGTATTTTTTTATAGTACTCTTTTTCTGAAGTGAAATTTTGATCCATCAGTTCACTTAATTCCTTATAAATATACCGCAAGGATTTTGATTGGATGCGAACTTTATGCAGTGCCTCGATCGATTTTGAATTTTGTTTTCCATGCATTCTAACTGCTTTATGATAAGCATCAACTTTATGGGAAAAACGCTGTTCATATTCATTGAGTCTTTTTTCTTTTTCAAGCGTCAGAACACAGAAAGCTAACTCTTTCGATAAAAATTGCTCCCAATCATGAAAAAAGTCTGCATTCATAATGAAAGGCATTTGTGACTGGAGCTCTTTTTGAATATTTTTCCGCTTTATCGTTACTTTTTTCACCATTCCTTTATAAATTTTGTTTTCCTTTTCCCGTTTTTCAAATGCCTCAATGAAGACATCTGCTTCCCGGATGGTATTCAGTAACTTGTGAATACGCTTTATTCTAATTAGAACAGAATGTTTTTTCTTTACTTCCAAAAATTGAAGGATTGATTTTAGTTTGCGGCCACTCACACGTGCCTGATGGATGTCTTCTGAATGCCCCACCTTTACACAGCGCTTACAAAAATGTTTATAATCGTTCATTTGTTTTTGAAGCAATGCTTCCCATTGCATCATCCGTTCACCATTTCCTTCATTTAGGCACTCATCACAAATATATTCTTGTTTTATGGGAAGTAATAAATGTTCCCGTTGGCAAAAGAGACATGATTTCCTTTCATTTGTCATTATCTCGTCACCTGCTTCCATATTGTTATTTCTGTTTTCCCGCTTTTTACGAAAAAGTAACAAAACGTTTATTGACGAATAATAGTGTGTTTTTCTCTTAATATGTTCGATGTTTACGTGTTATAATGGGTTCGAATTCATGTTAAAAGCAAAAAGGAACCATAAATAACGGATATTAAGGAGAATGCTTAGATGAATGGATTACAGTCAAAAACAATCATGATGCTCGGATCGGGAGAACTTGGCAAAGAGGTCGTATTAGAAGCGCAGCGGCTCGGGGTGAAGACGATTGCTGTGGACCGTTATGAAAACGCACCGGCGATGCAAGTGGCTCATTCTTCCCATGTCATTAATATGCTTGATGGTACAGCATTACGCGCATTGATTGAGCAGGAAAAACCCGATTACATTATCCCGGAAATTGAAGCGATTGCGACGGAAACACTCATTGAGCTTGAAAAAGAAGGCTTTAACGTCGTTCCTACGGCGAAAGCGACGAATTTGACAATGGACCGGGAAGGCATTCGCCGTTTGGCAAGCGAAACACTGGGATTGCCGACAGCAAAATATGAATTCGCTAATACACTCGAAGAACTGGAAGAAGCGGTACAAAAAATCGGTACCCCATGTGTCATTAAGCCGATCATGAGCTCGTCCGGAAAAGGGCAAAGTGTCTGCCGTTCGTTTGATGATGTGGCATTGTCTTGGAATGCTGCGATGGAAGGCGGACGCGCGAAAAAAACACGTGTCATCGTAGAAGAATTTATTACATTTGAATCTGAAATTACACTGCTGACAGTTCGTTCTGTATCGGGCACCTCGTACTGCGCACCGATCGGCCACATTCAGCAGGACGGCGACTACATCGAATCATGGCAGCCTCATAATATGACGGATATACATATTGCGGAAGCAGAAGAGATTGCCAAAAAAATTACTGACGCGCTCGGCGGCTATGGCTTATTTGGTGTGGAGCTGTTTATTACAAAAGACGGCATCTACTTTAGTGAAGTGTCGCCGCGTCCGCATGATACCGGTATGGTGACGATGGTGACGCAGGACTTGTCGGAATTCGCCATTCACATTCGGGCGATTCTTGGGTACCCAATTCCTGCGATCCGTCTTCTCTCACCTGGCGCAAGCCGTACGATAAAAGCGTGGGAGGAACAATCTTCTTACGAGATCAATGGGGTTGAAAAAGCGCTGGAAACACCGGATACGCAAGTGCGTGCTTTCGGAAAACCGGAAACAAAAGTCGGCCGCCGCATGGCAGTCGTGTTAAACGCGGCAGAATCAGTGGAAAAAGCACGCGAGCAGGCGGAACAAGCTGCATCCGTTATTTCTGTAAAATATAACTAAAAAACAGGCTGTCTGGGAAACCCAGGCAGCCTGTTCTATGAAGCGTCAGATATGAGCGAAGCTAAAATCGCTTTTGTTTCCGCTATTTTTTCTTTATTACCCTGCTTCATATAGTCATGAAGCTCACTTAAATAATAGTCGAGTTCTTTATAGTGCACTTCTTTTGAAAGAGCCGCTTTTTTCTTTTCGTGCTGCTCTGCCTGTGTTGTAAATTGTATAGTCCGGTTCAGTCGGGTTAAGACATCATCATCGACAATTTTAGCATAGATAAGCTCCATCGTGTCGCGGTGACGGACGAATGCAAACTGATTATTCGCAGCGGCATGATAAACATTTAAAATCATCGTGCCCCGGTCAAAGCCCCAGAAAATTAAATAGTGCTGCTGTGCCAGCTCATGAACGATGCCTTTTAACTGGTCCTTTGACAAGTGAAGAGACAAGTTTTTATGTTCAATCATACTTGAAACCTCCTTCTGTTAAGTAAGCGTTTTCATTATCTATATTATATGCTAAAAGACCGTATTTGTTCAAGGGATCGAACTGCATAATCACCAGTCCGACCGCTCTTTATCCTGTAATTCTTCCGCTGCAACCTGTAAATCATACATGGAGACTATAAAAATTGGATAATCCCCTTTTTTAGTCCGCTTGTCTGCGGCCTCTTTTAAAAATTTAGGTGACCCTTCTTTTTCTTCATCATAAACAAGCAAAAGCGCCTCCGTGTTGTCTAATGAAAATTCATCTCTTGCCTTAAACTGCCACGGCCCGATGTATGGTTTTTTGGAAACAGCCTGGGCGAAATCCGCCTGTTCGATGATGCTTTTGTAATGTTCCTGCCGCTCTACCTTCCAGTTTTTCTCCTGTTCCAAAAACGGCATGAGCACGCCGAGCTTCAAGTCAGGAAATTCTTCTTTTAATGAAAAAACAACCTCTGCGCCCCATAATTCAATGCCTGGCTGCCCGCCAATAATCACCCATTGGAGTCCTTCATCGATCAGCGTACGCAGCTGCTGCTCAATCGCATTTTTGATGATAAAAATCCCCGGATGCTTCTGATCCCATATGCCAAGCTCATGGCTTTTATAGCCCGAAAGCAAAATCGTTTTGATCAATTGAACCACCTCGCGTCCATTATACATGGAACAATGGTAAAATGAAAAAAGACCAGCAGGAGAAGGAGAAAACTATGAACGTTTTTACTATAGAAGCATTAACAAAAACATTAGGTGAAAAAACGCTGTTTCACGATATTTCGTTTTCCATTACAGAAGGAGATAAAATTGGTGTTCTTGGCATTAACGGCACCGGAAAATCCACGCTGTTAAATGTGATTGCAGGGCTGGATGACTATGATACGGGAAAAAAAGATCATCCGAATGATTACTTGATTTCGTATTTGTCTCAAAATCTGGAATTTGATGAACGTTTGACGATTATCGATTATATGTATGCAAGCCAGTCGCCGGTTTTTACAGCTATTAAGGAATATGAACTGGCATTATTGAAGCTGCAGGAAAAACCGGAAGACGAAACGGTTCAGCAAGAATTGATGACGCGTCAACAGCGAATGGATGACCTTAACGCATGGGATACGAGCGCCGAAGCAAAAACCATTTTAATGAAACTCGGTTTGCCTGATTTCACCCGTAAGCTGTCTGAACTGTCCGGCGGCCAGAAAAAGCGGGCGGCGCTGGCGAAAACACTTATTGACACATCGGATCTGCTTATTTTGGATGAACCGACTAACCATCTGGACTACGACAGCATCAAGTGGCTGCAGGAGTATTTAAAGAAAGCGCAAAAAGCGGTTTTGTTCGTCACGCATGACCGGTATTTCCTTGATGCAGTGGCCGATAAAATTTGGGAGCTTGAGCGTGGGAAATTATATGAATATAAAGGGAACTATGCAGATTTCCTAGAGTCGAAGGCAATTCGAGAAGAAAATGAATCGCTTGAACAAAGCAAAAAAGAAAGCTTGTTTAAAAAAGAGCTCGCCTGGATGCGAAAAGGCGCCAAAGCGCGGACAACAAAACAAAAAGCCCGCATTCAGCGCTTTGAAACGCTCGATGCCGATGTGAAGAATAAAACGGAAAGCGGGTCGCTCGAAATGGATCTGGGCGGCGCTCGCCTCGGCAAAAAAGTATTAGAATTAAAAAATGTTCAAAAATCGTTTGGCAGCCAGTCTATTTTAGCTGATTTTTCATTTCTCTTTAAACGGGGAGACCGGATTGGCATTGTCGGCCACAACGGCAGCGGGAAATCGACGCTTCTAAACATCATCGCCGGACGCGAAGCCGTTGATGCAGGAGAGCTGGATCTGGGGCAGACCGTGAAAATTGGCTACTACACACAGGAAAATGAGGATATGGATGAAGGCAAACGCATGATTGAGTACATTCGTGAAACGGCGGAATCAATTCAGCTAAAAGACGGCAGCTTTATTTCCGCTGCGCAAATGCTGGAGAAGTTTTTGTTTCCGATGCATACGCACGGCACGCTTATTCGCAAGCTGTCTGGCGGGGAAAAACGGCGTCTTTATTTATTGAATATTTTAATGTCAGCCCCAAATGTCCTGCTTTTGGATGAACCGACCAATGACTTGGACACACAGACGCTGACGATTTTGGAAGAGTACCTCGAGCACTTTCCGGGCGTCGTTGTAACAGTGTCACATGACCGGTATTTTCTTGATAAAGCGTGTCATCAGCTGCTTGTTTTTAAAGGACATGGTGTTGTGGACTATTACTATGGCAGCTACTCTGACTTTCTTGAAGAAGAACAGGAGTCTCCTGCTTTAGAAGAAAAAATGAAAACAGCCGCAGCAGCACCGCCCCGTCCGGAACGAAAAAAGAAAATGTCGTACTCGGAAACACGGGAGTGGGAAACGATTGAAGACGACATGGAAGCAGCAGAAAGGCGATTAGAAGAGATCGCTGCTGAAATGGCAACAGCTGGCAGTGATTTTGAAAAATTAAACAGCCTAATGGCAGAAGAAACAGCGTTGAAAGAAAAACTTGATCATATGCTGGAGCGGTGGGAGTATCTGGCCCAAAAAGTGGAAGGATAAAAGGAAGGGCTTCCGATTTTTCGGAAGCCTTTTAAATTATCTTAAAATCGTTGCACGCCAGCCGCCGCCGCCCTGGTCACAGGTGAATTGACCGGAGGCAGTTCTGCCGTCACTCGAGAGCGTACCTCTGTAATCACAATTGTTCCCGTCGCTGCTATTTCGTCTCTCAATCCGAACATTATTTCCTTGCAGATAGATGGTCAAAACAGCCGTTACATCTCTTTGGCCGGGCTGTGTCCATCTGGCGTCAAAAACATTGCTGTTTCCGCGCCGTGTCCATACGCCGTTCCAGCCGTCTTCTTGTTCATTCCATCTTCTGCCTAACCGGTCTTGTGGCTGCGGTGGCTGCGGCTGATCACGTCGTTCAATGACCGCACTCCATGCTCCGCCACCGCGGTTGCAGACGTTTTGGCCGCTTGCGGTTCTCCCGCCAGCACCAAACGTTCCTGTGTAGGTGCAATTATTCCCATCACTGCTGTTTCGCCGTACAATTAAAACATTGTGCCCGAATGTATACATGGTCAGTACAGCTGTAATATCCGTTTGTCCTGCCATGGACCATCTTCCATCAAACACGTTGCTGTTTCCGCGCCGTGTCCATACGCCGCGCCAGCCGCCTTCCTGCACAATCCAGCGCCGTCCTAATCCGAATGACTGAGGCAGTACATCTCCCACAACTACAGGGAATGCCTCATAGGGAGAAACACCAAAAAATCCTGGATTTACTTCGGAATATGGGTACCAGTATGGATACATGCTTTTTTCTCCTCCATCTGTACAAAATTAAAAAACATCACCCTCCATCATATGTAAAATTGCAGCTGGGTGTACATGAGTCAGTTATTCATTGTAAAAGCCTTAGAGCTGAAAGGAAACTTGATCATAACCGGGAATCCCAGAAGGTTAAGTCGACAAAACTTGCTAAAAAAATCGGTTTTCGTTTGACACAATTTTCTTTTTTCGCACGGTATGATAAAAGAAAAAAAGGGTGAGTGGAAGTAATGAACCGAAATATTAACTGGTGCTGCAGCACATGTCAAAAGCCAATTCTTGCAAATGACCTGATTGCCTGGACGAAAAAAGAGACGCTCGTTCATTTGATTTGCGACGCCTCACAGCTGATGCAGGGTGTCCACTATATTGGGCGGGCGGAACAAGTGATGAATGAAGCAGTATCGGACCAGCGACAGGCTTAAAAAGAGTATAAATGAAACGCATTGCTTTATTTATTAATAGAGAACCCCTATTTCAAGTACATTTGGACTCTGCTGGTTTTTATCAGTACTCTTTCCCCCAACATAATAAACTCTATTGTATCCGCTTACACCGTCATTATTTTTGACGGTTTTTTTTATTCCATAATCCGTTTATATGGACTGGGGAACCGATCCTGATGCATAATTTTCCCCTTTCAAACAAAGGATATCTTTTGTATTGATAAAACTAATTTTGGATTGAAGGAATTGACAAAATTAAAAAAATGTCCAACAAAAGATGAACAGAGGGACTTTATATGACAACGATTTTAATTGCGCTTATTCCCGCAATTGCCTGGGGAAGTATTGTGCTTGTAAGTGTTAAATTAGGAGGCGACTCTTACAGCCAGACGCTAGGTATAACGATTGGCGCGCTGGTATTTGCATCCGGCATTTATGTATGGGCTCATCCTGTTATCAATATGACCGCATGGATAGCCGGTATTATATCCGGCCTTTTTTGGGCCGTTGGCCAGAAGAACCAGCTTGGCAGCGTCCCATATCTTGGCGTATCCAAAACGGTACCTATTTCAACCGGCATGCAGCTTGCTGCGACAACTCTTTTTGGCGTGATCGTATTTAAGGAGTGGGCGACAACTACAGCTATTTTGCTTGGCAGTGCGTCCATCATTCTTATTATTGTGGGGGTTATTCTTACCACGATGACAGGAAGTGAAAACGAAAAAGACTTGAAATCCGGCAAAAGGCGAAAAGGGATCATGCTCCTGCTTCTTTCGACGGCGGGATATCTTGGTTATGTCGTGATCATCCGCTGGTTTAACATTGATGGCTGGACGGTCATTCTGCCCCAGGCTATTGGGATGTTCGGCGGGGCCATCGTTCTTACATTTACACATAAACCATTTAACAAATATGCTGTCCGGAATACTCTTTCCGGCTTAATCTGGGGAATCGGCAACCTTGGCCTGCTCCTATCCCTGCCGCGTATAGGGGTCGCTACCAGTTTTTCTTTATCGCAGACAGGAATCGTCATTTCCACGTTTGGCGGTATTTTTCTGCTGGGGGAAAAGAAGACGAAAAAACAGCTTCTCTTTGTCATTATTGGAAGCATCTTAATCATTGCCGGCGGGGTGATGATTGGTTTCACTAAAAAATAACTCAAATATGGAGGGATGAGAATGTATAGAGATTTGGAGGGGAAAGTGGTTGTGATTACCGGTGCCTCTTCCGGACTCGGGCGGGCTATGGCCATCCGCTTTGGACAGGAAAAAGCAAAGGTCGTTGTGAATTACTTCAAAAATGAAGCAGACGGAGAAAAAGTGGTGAAAGAGGTTCAGGCGGCAGGAGGCGAAGCGATTCATGTTCAAGGGGATGTTTCTAAAGAACAGGATGTTAAAAGCCTGATCGCCAAAGCGGTCGAAACTTTTGGTGCCGTGGACATCATGATTAATAACGCGGGAATTGAAAATGAAGTACCTTCTGACAAATTACCGATAGAGGACTGGAATAGAGTCATCGAAACGAACTTGACTGGTATGTTTCTGGGATGCCGGGAGTCTATCGCCTATATGCTGGACCATAATATAAAAGGGACTGTTATCAATATGTCCAGTGTTCATGAGGTCATTCCCTGGCCGCACTTTGTCCATTATGCAGCAAGCAAAGGGGGCGTCAAGATGCTGACACAGACGCTTGCGTTAGAATACGCACCAAAAGGAATCCGTATTAACAGCATTGGTCCGGGTGCCATTGACACGCCGATTAATGCCGGAAAATTTTCCGATCCGAAAGCAAAAGCGGATGTCGAATCATTGATCCCAATGGGGTATATCGGAAAACCAGAAGAAATTGCCGCAGTGGCCGCATGGCTTGCTTCTTCAGAATCGAGTTATGTAACAGGGGTTACATTATTTGCCGATGGAGGAATGACGAAATATCCGGGCTTTCAAGCCGGCAGAGGATGAGTCAAATGAAACGACAGCGTTGGATAGTGGATTCATGAATGTTACCTACTAATAGAAAAAATAGTCAAAAGAATATTAAGTGATATATACAAACCAAAGCCGCGTTCAATGACAATTGAACGCGGCTTTACGTTTTATGTAAGTATTCTAGATTGCGGCAATGGACTATGCTTTTTGTGTTTTGCTCTGTACCCAGGCGGAGCGGGCCAGTTTTATAGGCAGCGTTGACGCTTTATATTTGAAAACGGAGGCAGCCAATAAAGCACAAAAGGAGTATACAAGCTGGCCTGAATATACAGCAGCTTTTTTAGCCGGTATCCAGTTTACAAAAGGGACAGATAAAGCTTTTCGCGAGTCAATGAAGGATAAGGAAGCATTTATCGTCAAGCTGCTGGCATCAGATCACAGCCCCTTGCAGAAAGTAGGCTGGAACACAGATCTTTTCGTATTGAAAGAGAGAAATGAGGAGAGCCGGCTCAAAATCCAGTGAAAACTGTCTTTTGAGCCGGCTCTGGTTTTATTCTTTTAAGCAGATTTTGTTCGGCTGATCATCTTTGGTTTAGTGCCGAATGAATTTTTGTAAGCAATGAAATATAATAACGAAACCAAAACGGCGCCGCCAATGACATTTCCTAGAAATACTGCGATGAAATTAGGCACATATTCAGCCCATGTGACTTGACCGGCGAAAATAGCCGCAGGAATGACAAACATATTGGCTACAACGTGCTGAAATCCAATCGCGACAAAGGCCATGACCGGAAACCAAATACCGAGAATTTTGCCGGTAAAATCTTTGCTTCCCAGTGCCAGCCAAACCGCGAGACAAACGAGCCAGTTGCATCCGATTGCAGAAATAAATGCCTGAAGGAAACTTTCATCTAATTTTGCTTGTGCGATTGCTGTTGTTTTGGCTAGAAACGGACCTTCTTCTGTTAATCCGACAATATGACCAAAGAAATAAGCCACAAAAACAGCACCAATAAAATTAGCAATTGTAACCAAAAATAAATTTCTCAGCACTTTTAAAAACGTGATTTTTTTAGAAAGCCAAGCCATCGTAACGGTCATCATATTTCCTGTTACAAGCTCAGCACCGCCTAGGATGACTAAAATGAGACCGACCGGAAAAACAGCAGCTCCTAAAAAACTGGTGAATGATCCCCATTCTTTTGGAACATTTGCGATAACACGAATGTCTAACAAAAAACCAAGAGAAATATAGGCTCCTCCTAAAAATCCAAGAATTAAAAGTGTTACTAAAGGTAAATTCGCTTTCTTTTCACCTGATTCTGAAGCCATTACCGCAATTTCTTGTGGCGAATACAAGGACATACATAACCCCTCCAAAGTAAAATAAAAAACAGCACAAAGCAACACCCTCTTTATAAAAGGATGTTGTTTGTACTGGTTAATTTTTCTACACAATTCCTATAGAATAATCAATCGAACAAATGATGGTGTTCTCGTAAATAAAATACAGTGCCTATATTTTATTCATTTGAAACACGCAAAGGCAAATCATATCCTAACATTATCTTTTGAAATTTGTCAAGGATGTGAACAATCATGATCGAATAAATGTTGACTTGTTAAGCAATCGGTTTCTCGAAAATAAAAACAGAGATCGCAATATCTTCTTCCACTTTAATATCATTAAACAAATGTACCAGTTTAGCCCCGATAAGTTCTTCTAAACCTTCAGGTATGTTTTCTTTGTACAATTCTTGTATCATAAGCGTTCGTGCATTATGAACCATTTGTTGTCCTTCTGCTGTCTGTGAAATAAACTTTTCAGACATGGTCAAATTGCCATGCATTTTCGTGATTGCCATATTTTCGATGAAATGGGTATAAATTCTTTCGGGACCTTTTCCAAATAAATCCCGTCTCACTTTTCGAATAATATCATTAAATGCCGCTTCTTTTTTCATTTCATTCACCCCTTCCAAAGAACCATTATACGTCTAAAATAACAAAACCAAAAATAAAATTATTGCCATCTTGCCTTTTTAAACAAGAAGAGTATAATTATTTCTGGAAAGAAAACAAGACAAATGGATTTCTTAATAATTTTTTGTTAAGGCTCTATTGAATGATTTTATGGCGGAATGGCAGATTAGTAGGCATATGCTAATTGGTTAATCCAGCACTATGGGCACCTTTTTGGTGTTTGTTGTGCTGGATTTTTTTATTCCCAAATAAAGAGGAGAACACGACAATGAATCAGGAATACATAAAGATTTATTTAAATAATCAAGAGTATAACGTTCAGCCAGGTACAACCATTTTAGAATCGGTTAACCAGGCAGGCCTTGAACTTCCGCAGGTGTGTTACGTTCCGGAAGTAGACCCGATCCAAACATGTGATACATGTATCGTAGAAGTAGACGGGAAGCTTGTCCGTTCTTGCGCAACAAATGTTTCAGCTGGAATGAATATTTCACTTTCATCTGATCGGGCAAAAGCTGCACAGACAGAAGGAATGGACCGGCTGCTAGAAAATCATATGCTGTACTGTACAGTATGCGACAACAACAACGGAAACTGCACGCTTCACAATACAGTTGAAATGATGGGCATTGAGCATCAGAAATATCCATTTGAACCGAAAGTAGATCCGACAGAAGTCGACATGTCTCACCCGTTTTACCGCTATGATCCAAACCAATGTATAGCGTGTGGCCAGTGTGTGGAAGTATGCCAAAACCTTCAAGTAAACGAAACGCTTTCGATCGATTGGGAAGCAGAACGCCCGCGCGTTATTTGGGATGCAGGCACAGCGATTAATGATTCTTCATGCGTGAGCTGCGGACAGTGTGTCACGGTTTGCCCTTGTAACGCATTAATGGAAAAATCAATGCTCGGTGAAGCCGGCTTTATGACAAAAATTGAACCAAATCTTCTTGAACCAATGATTGATTTGGTAAAAGATGTTGAGCCTGGATACAGCGGTATTTTTGCAGTATCCGAAATTGAAGCAGCTATGCGTGAAACAAGAACGAAAAAAACCAAAACCGTCTGTACCTTCTGCGGTGTAGGCTGCTCGTTTGAAGTATGGACAAAAGGCCGTAAAATCCTTAAAGTTCAGCCAAGCTCGAAAGCGCCTGTTAATGCAATTTCAACTTGCGTGAAAGGGAAATTCGGCTGGGATTACGTCAATAGCGAAGAACGTATTACAACTCCTTTGATCCGTCAAGGCGATGAATTTGTGGAAGCAACATGGGATGAAGCACTTGATCTTGTTGCAAGCAAGCTTGGCGGCATTAAAGAGCAGTACGGCAGCGATGCCCTCGGCTTTATCTCTTCTTCAAAAATCACGAATGAAGAAAATTACTTGATGCAAAAAATGGCACGTCAGGTATTTGAAACAAATAACGTCGATAACTGCTCACGCTACTGCCAGTCACCAGCATCATGGGGCTTGCAGCAAACAGGAGGCATTGGCGGTGACTCTGGAACAATTAAAGATATTGCGGCTGCAGGTCTTGTCATTTTAGTCGGCTGTGCGCCTGCGGAAGGACATCCGGTGCTTGCGACGCGTATTAAACGCGCGCATAAGCTGCACGGTCAAAAGTTAATTACGGTCGATTTGCGCAGACATGAAATGGCGGATCGTGCTGACATGTTTATCCGTCCAAAACAAGGGACAGATTATGTGTGGATTGCGGCTGTGGCAAAGTATATGATCGATCAAGGCTGGCATGACCAGGCATTTGTCGATGAAAAAGTAAACTTCTTTGATGACTACGTAAAAGGACTTGAACGTTTTACGCTTGAATTCGCTGAAAAAGAAACAAACATCAAGAAAGAAACATTGATTCAAATGGCGGAAATGATTCGCGATGCAGATGGAACAGCGATTTGCTGGGGAATGGGTGTCACGCAAAATAATGCCGGTTCTTATACGTCAGCCGCTATTGCGAACTTGCTTCTTGTGACAGGTAATATGGGCCGTCCAGGTGCGGGTGCGTATCCGCTTCGTGGTCATAATAATGTTCAGGGTGCGGCGGATATGGGTACAATGCCGAATATCTTCCCGGGATACCAGTCCGTGACGAACGATGACATTCGTGCAAAATTTGAAAAAGCATACGGCGTAAATATTTCACCGAAGCCAGGCCTTGATAACATTGAAATGCTCTCAGCGATTGACCAGGGCGACTTAAAAGGTATGTATATTGCCGGTGAAGATATGGCATGGGTAGATGCAGACTCGAACCATACACAGGATATGCTGGCGAAGCTTGACTTTTTAGTTGTTCAAGAAATTTTCTTTACGACGACTGCACAATTTGCGGATGTGATTTTGCCAGGTGTTCCATCATTAGAAAAAGACGGAACGTTTACCAATACAGAGCGCCGCGTACAGCGTTTGTACCAGGCTCTTGAGCCAACTGGTAACAGCAAGCAGGACTGGTGGATTCTTATGCAAATAGCGAAGCGGTTTGGCTATGAGTGGAACTATTCTCACCCGAGTGAAATTTTTGCGGAAATGGCGAGCTTAACACCATTCTTCAGCCAGTGTGATTATGATGTATTAGAAGGATGGAACAGCTTTAACTGGGGTTCACCAGACGGAAAAGATACACCGCTTTTATTTACAGATGGATTTAACTTCCCGGACAAAAAAGCGCGCTTTGCTCTGTTTGATTATGTTCCTCCGGTAGAATACCCGGCTGAATTTGATTTAACTCTTAATAATGGCCGTCTGCTTGAACAGTTCCACGAAGGAAACATGACAAATAAATCAAGCGGCATGAACAAAAAGCTGCCAAAAGTTTTCGTAGAGGTATCACCGGAACTCGCTAAAGAGCGAGGCGTGGAAAGTGGTTCACTCGTTCGCCTTTTATCTCCTTACGGTCAGATTAAGCTGAATGTATTGGTGTCGGACCGTGTTTACGGGAAAGAAATATATGTGCCTATGCACTCGAACAGTCATGAAAGTGCGGTCAACCTTCTTACTGGGAATGGATTTGATATTATTACCCATACACCAGCTTATAAACAAACGAAGGTACGGATGGAAGTACTGAGCGTTAGCGGGGAAAATCCACTGCCAAAAACAAGTCCAAGAACGAAAGAACGTCATCCTCAAAATGGGGTAGAGGCAGAACGCAAGTGGAAACGTCCTGGATATATTTCATTGGTTGACTAAACATTGGAGGTGAAAGAATTGGCAAGTCCGATTACTACGTTAAAAAAACGTGAATGGAACGAAGAAGAAATAAAGCATCAGTCGCTCAATAAACTGACAGACAGTTTAACAGAAAATGAAGAAGCCCTTCAAAAAACAATGGCCATTGTCCGTGAACTTCATGACAGCGGAATTCTTGAAGCGGCAGAATCGATGCTGAAAGCAAAGGAAAATATCGCAGAGGTAGCATTAGGGCAGGTCGGCCGAAAAGAAATGACCTCTTTAATCAACAACGCCATGGCTGCGGCCGGTATTTTAACCGCCATTGATCCGGAGCAAACAAAAAAATTGTTAGCAGGCGTTGCCATTGGTTTGGAAGATGCAAAGGAAAATAGTGATCAAAAGGTCGGCGTGATGAATTTAGTTAAAGCGCTGAAAGATCCTGATATTAATCGGGCCATCAACTTCGGTCTTCACTTCTTAAAAGGAATTGGAAAAGGATTAAAAGAATAAATGTTTAGACGGGAAGGCAGAGGATACATCTGCCTTCCCGTTATTGTGTGACTAAATAGGAGTGATTAAGATGACGACAGAACAAGTATTAAAAGCCCTTCAGCATGTTCAGGACCCTGAGCTGCATCGGTCCGTTGTGGATTTGAACATGGTTCGCAATATAAAGATTAGTGGGAACTCAATCAGTTTGGATGTAATTTTGACCATACAGGGATGTCCATTAAAAGCAAAAATTCAAGAAGACATTGAGTTTGCCTTGCGTGAAATCGGTTTGACGGATATTCAGCTTTCATTTGGAAGCATGACAGATGAAGAGCGAAAAGCATTATCTGCCACACTACGTCAGGCGGAGACAACAGAAAGCGGGATGCCCGCTTTGTTAAAACCGGACTCTGGTGTTACCTTTCTTGCAGTTACAAGCGGAAAAGGCGGAGTGGGAAAATCAACGGTGACGATTAACCTAGCTGTTTCCCTCGCGAAACTTGGCAAAAAAGTAGGCATTATCGATGCTGATATTTATGGGTTCAGTATTCCAGTGATGATGGGCATTACGGAAAAGCCGGTCATGATTGACCAAACAGCTATTCCTATCATGAGCCATGGTGTATCAGTCATGTCAATGGGCTTTTTCTCGCCTGACAACGGGCCTGTTATGTGGCGGGGGCCAATGCTAAATAAATGGATCCGAAATTTCTTAGTAAACACACACTGGGGAGAGCTGGATTACCTTCTTTTGGATCTGCCTCCAGGAACAGGGGATGTGGCAATCGACGTGGCAGCTATGATTCCGCAAGCGAAAGAAATCGTCGTGACAACCCCTCACCAGGCCGCTTCCTATGTGGCGACACGTGCCGGCGTCATGGCAAAGCATACGAAGCACGAAATCGCTGGTGTTGTGGAGAATATGTCTTACATTGAGGAAAGAGACGGAACAAAGCGATACTTATTTGGACAAGGAGGCGGTGATCAATTGGCGGAACGGCTGCAGGCCGACGTTATTGCCCGCGTTCCATTCCAGCCGGTTGATCAAGGTTTTACAACATCCATTGCCGATGAAGACAGCCCAGCAAGAGAGGCGTTTGAACTGCTGGCAGAAACAATTGACTTTACTTATAAACAGTAAGAGCGCTTGTCATTTATGATTTCATGGAGGGTCAAGATGATACGAAAAGAAAAACTGATTCCGTTACTGCAAGTCACGGAAGACATACGCGAAAAGTATTCAATGCTGAAATTTCCTAATGAAGAAGCAGTCAATCAGGCAGTTGATTATTTAAGCATATCTTCATCCGATTTATATTTTAATTCGAATGGGGAAAGTGCGCCTTTCCTTTATTATAAAAGTATTGTTATCATAGAGCTGCCCCGGCAGCTCGACATTGAAGAATTGGAACTAAATAAAACAAAACGGCAAATTAAACAGACACATGCCAGCTTGCAGCAATTTATCAATCGAAATGAATGGAAGCGGCTGTTTTTATTTATAGACCAGCGGATTTTGGCGCCGGCTTTTGATGAGCTCTTTGATGAAATTCCCAAAGAGCAGCTCTCAGAAGTCCTCTCGGCTATCAAAAAACGCTTAGGGAGATTTCCGGTGCTGAGAAATGAGAAAGCCCTGCAAATGATTGCGGATCAATTAATTTAAAAGATAAGAGTCCAATTTGATACAGTATGGTAAAGGGACTAGTGTTCAAGAACACTAGTCCCTTACATTGTTTTATTCTCTTAATGGAGTCTTTCATCATGCTTCAACCATACCTGGGCAGTTGCGCTGCCAAGTCAAGTGTTCAATTTACTTTCTTTCTTTTTCTTGTACATTTTATCATCTGCGATTTTATTTAAGTTATCTAACGTCATTCCTTCACTCGGATAATCAGCAGCCCCTATCGAAAGACTTAAATATGAAAGTTCTGAACATTTTTTTTCAATATCTTTTCTAACTTCGTTTTCTAGTTGCATAGCTATTTTTTCTGCTTCTTCCCGGCTCGTTAAAGGCAAAATGATTAAAAATTCGTCCCCACCCCATCTGGAAACAATGTCTTGTTTTCTAACAGTACGTGAAATAACCTGTACAAGATCTTTTAACGCATTATCTCCGCACTCATGTCCGCGCGTATCATTGACCACTTTGAAATTATTAACATCAATAATTAATATACTGAACATTTCATATTTAGCACATAACTTTGGAAACTGTTCGTACATATACCTTCTATTATAGACCCCTGTAAGAAAGTCTCTTTCAGATAAATACTTTACTTTGTCAAACTGCTTGCCAAAAAACCATCCTATTATGAGTGTAATAAGGATGGTTGGTATTTCTTCCACTAATGATTCGTTTAAGAAAAAAATAGAAATGCTGCCGAAAAAAATACTAACACTAACGAGTATAATCCTTCCCGTATATCTCAAGTTTCTTACCACCTAAATTTATGTCTTGTTCCCAATATAAATCATTTTATGAGAGAAATAAAGGTATCTTCATTCCTTGTTTACTATATGAGCCGGTTGTTGTTTCAAAAGAAAAAAACTATGCCTAAACCAGCCATTTCTCAAATGTAAAAGCAGGACTGCCATTACGGCAGTCCTGTTTATTTTTTGAGCTCGAATCCAATTTGATTCAGTGCCTGTTCTAAAGTCGTCACGATCAAAATATCATTCAGCTCTGCATTCATTTGGACAGTTTTCATTGCAAGGTCCGGACGAAACCCGGTCAAAATCGGCGTTACGCCAATCAATTTTAAAATGGCGGCAATTTTTAAAAGTGACGCGACTACGGTTTCATTTATGTACATAACACCGGATAAGTCAATGACAAGGTGATCAAGCCCAAGCTCTTGACTTTTAAACAGCGCCGTTTCAATGATGCTTTCCGCCCGCCGCTCATCAATATCGCCAACAACCGGCAGGATTGCGACCCCGCTCGTAATCGGCACAACCGGTGCAGCTGTTTTGTACAACTGCTGATGGGTGTAGTCCAGCTCGAGCACATAGGTCAGCAAAGAAGACATCGTTTCAAACAGCTTCACCTGCTCGTCTGAGAACGTTCGATTTTTCGTATCGAGTCCACAAATCGTTCCGTAATTTTCGCCGTCCTCATAATTAATCGGGATCGCAATAAATGTTCCCCCGCCTAAATTTTCGGTGACTTTCATGCTGCTTGTCTGTTTATCAAGCGTAACATCCGGAATGATGAGAACCCGTTCGCCATTTTGTACGCTTAAGCTGCAATAGCTTTCGTGAAATGGCAGTTCCTCTCCTTCTGAGACAAGCGTATTTTCTTTATTCAGCACTTTTACCATTCGGTTCGTTTTGCCGTCATTTCGGGCAATAAATAACGTGTTTATGTCTACAAACGCTGCCATGATTTGAAGAACACGTACTGCCGCCTCCTCGAAGTCGCGAAACTGGCTGTTATTTTGTCGGGTATATTCTGTATTCATAGAAAAGTCCTCAATTCTTCTGCAAACAATTTCATATTTCTTCTTCTATCATACCATGAGAACGAGCGATCCAAAGAAATTTAAACTTGTGTCCATATGAAAATGTATAATTCGTGCATAGGATGATTCGGATGTTTGATGTGAAAGAAGACCGCTCCATACCAGCGTATACGTACCAAGATGGCATTGATGTTAAGGCCGTGTATCACCTTTTATCGGTTGAAATTTTCTGCAACTTCCACCAAAAACCCTGTACTTATTTCAAATTAAGCACAGGGTTTTTTAGCATGAAGATAAAAATAACACGGAAGCGGATAAATTAAACTGTTTTTTCCTGTTTTTTAAACTTCCTGGATATTGCTTTGATTTTCTATTTATTCATTTGTTTGAATAGGTTTATGGCAAATAATAAAACCCCTATCACGATTAAAAGAGAGCCAATAATTGCTGCCGGCATGAAAGCAGTGTCACCAGTCCAAATTTGAAAGCTGATTGCCATCATCATAATCGGCAGGCCGATATTGTGGAACCAGAAATGAGTTTGTGCCAGCTTTGTCCGGGCAGCAGCGGGATAAAAATGATAAATAAGACCGAAAAGAGTCATTGAAACCCATCCAAGCAAATTAATGTGGGCATGTACTGAAGTTAATCTGAAATCATGAATGATACCCATCGTCATTCCAAGCAAGACACCTGCAGCAAAATAACAAACAGCAATCTTCAAATACAGCTTTTCCATCAATTCCCCTCCCTATGTCATCATATTTAGTCCTTGTTTATTATAGTAAGTGCATCAAAAGAAAGAACCTTAAGCTTTTTCTTTCTTTAAATGTTTCTGCCCGAGAATAAATGACCATGCGGTTGGGTATAGGGATATATAAGTAATAAAGGAGGCAGTCTATGGCGATTGTTCAATTATTGAGAAAGGGAAATACATCATCCGGCATTGCGTCACTTGGGAATACGGTTCTCGCAATTTTAAAATTTATTGCCGCTGCATTCAGTGGCAGCGGAACGATGTTTGCGTCAGCGATGCATTCACTTGCGGATGCCATTAACCAGGGATTTGTTTTCTTTGGAAGCTCGCTCGCTGAAATGAAGCCGTCTAAGCGGTTTCCGACCGGATTCGGCCGCGTCGTTAATATTTTTTGTATGATAGCGGTCATTGTTGTGTCGATTATGGCATATGAAACGATTTTAAAGGGCTGGAAGCTGCTTCAGCATCCGGAAGAATCAACCGATTTTTTATTAAACGCAGCGGTATTGCTGGCCGCGTTTATTATTGATGGATTTATTTTATTTAAGGCAATGAAAGAGATTTTGCATGAAGCGCGCGTGGAGAAAAAAGGGAATATTGTCGCGCAGGCATTTAAAAATGTCGGCAAGGCGTCCCCAGCCACCCGCCTCGTATTTTATGAGGATATAGTGGCGACGTCCGGTGCTGTGCTGGCATTTATCGGGATCAGCCTTGCACAAGTCGGCGTGTTGGCGGCAGATGGAGTGATTACTATTTTAATCGGCCTGTTAATGGTTTTCGTCGCATTTCGGGTCGGCTATGACAATATGGTCGGTCTCATCGGTGTAGCGGCACCCGTAGAAGTGGAGACAAAAGTGGGCCGGGTGATTTTAGAGGATGCGGATGCTGTTGATATCCATTCGCTGCGGATTATGCAGGAAGGCCGTTCATACCACGTGGATGGCATCGTAGAGCTGCGTAAAGGACTGACCCTTGCGGATGCAGATGACATTAAATTTAGAGTCAAGAACCGTCTGCTCGATGAACCGGAAATAAGCGACGTAACACTAGGCATTATTGAAGATGATGGAACAGCCAGCTGGTCTTCTTCACCTAATCCTCTATAAAAAACCGGATGGCAGCTGCCATCCGGTTTTTCTAGTCAAAAAGGCGGATATATCCTATAATAAAAATCAAGATCTGCATGCACTGGATCAATCTTCTATTTTGACCGTTACAGATGAAAACGGTATCATTAAACAGCTGGATGATACGAACAAAGCCATCGTTTCAACAATTATGACACTTGCTAAAAACCTGCGGATTGCCTAATCAATTTTTGAATAAAATGAACGCTGTGCCGCACACTATACAGGCAATACATTTTATTCAGGAGGCGATTTTGAATGACTTCACCACAATTTAATCATGGGGCACATGAAGTACTTGACGTTCATGAAGTGTTATCATGTGCAGTTGGCGCATTAAACAAATATACAATGCTGCGCTCAAAAGTACAGGATCCGGAACTTTTAGATATTTTGAATCGTCAGTATGCATTTATGCTGCAGGATTATAATACAACTGTCGATTGCTTCCAGTCTGGAAAGGACCCGGCTGTTCCCACAAAAAGCTATAAGATGAAACAAGACAACGAATTTATATACGGCCTTGAAACAAAACAGCCGACAAAACCCATTCAAGCAGAAACGGAAATTAATGATGAAATAATCTCTGGATTTATGCTCAGTGCGCATAAAACCGGGGCAGCTTTAAAAACATACGCTGCACTAGAATCGACAAACCCAGTCGTTCGCCGGGTTTTAGCAGACTCTGTGCCGAACTGCATTGAAATGGCGTATGAAATTTCGATTTATCAAAACAAAAACCGCTATTATCAGGTGCCGCAGCTTTCTGAAGCAGACATGCAAAAGATGCAGCAATGCTATGCACCAGCAACACAGACTTTAACTTAATAAGAATAAAAACCGTCCTTGCGTTTCGGGACGGTTTTTTTGTACGATAAAAAGAAGAAAGGGGGGGCTGGATACAAGTTACTGCGCGAAGCAGCATCAGAAGAAATGCCCTGCTTGTATAAGCTTGGCTACAAGGAGTGGCCAAAAGGAAGGCCGCTTGATCAATACATAAAAGATAATCAAAAAGAAAAATCGCACAGAACACGCAAGGAGCGAAAAGTATGAAATTGATCTCATTAAATATCGGCAAGCCGGCTGAGCTGCCGTATAAAAAGAAAACCGTTTTATCAGGTATTAAAAAAAGATCGGTTCAGACGCCATTGTATTTGTCCAAAACCGGATTTGAGGGAGATGGGCAGGCAGATCTCATTCACCACGGCGGGGAAGACAAAGCAGTTTGTGTGTACGCACTTGAGCATTATGCGTATTGGAAAGAAACATTAAATCGGGCGCTCCCGTCTGCCGCTTTTGGTGAAAATGTAACGGCTGCCGGGGTGCTTGAAACAGATGTCCATATAGGCGATGTCTTTCAATTGGGAGAAGCAGTTGTGCAAATCAGTCAGCCGCGTCAGCCGTGCTTTAAGCTTGCTGCGCTGCATCATGAATCGAAGCTGGCTCTTTTGGCAGAGGAAACAGGTTATACAGGTTTTTATTTCCGTGTTTTAACAGAAGGAACAGTTGATATCACCAGTGAGCTGAAGCGGACGGAGATCCATCCAGCCAAAATAACAATAAGTAAAGCAAATAATATCATGAATAATAAAAACGCTGATCAAGAAGATCTTCACATGCTGCTTCAGTTAGAAGAATTAGCCGAAAGCTGGAAAAAACCGCTTCGTATTCGGGTACAAAAATAACAAATTGGCAGGGAGAAATGAAGCTCCCTGTTTTTTTTGTGATCATTTTATGAATAAATTTTGACGATAATATGAAATAAGTTTGACAATTTTGTGAATATGGGTAAAATAGAAAGTAAGAAGGAGCTGATTAAGAATGACAACAGAACAAATGAAAGTGCTATCATTTATTAAATACTTTTCAGGTGCGGGCTGTATGATTGGAGCAGGTATCTTCCTTATTAGTTTATTTGCAGGCGGTCTCAATGAAGGATTTATGATGTCGATTGTTGGAGCGACCATTCTCGTCAGCTCCATGTGGGTGTTCGGGATTGGTTTAATGTTTGTGTTAATTCAAAATCTTAGTGTAAAACGCCGGGATTTACAGTAATAAAAAAACCGGAGCGGTTTATTCCGCTCCGGTTTTTTTATTGGTAGCCCCAGATCATTGTAAGTAATGTTCCAAGGATCGTCACTACACCGACAAACAAGGCGTAGATGATATTGGTATACAATGTTTTTTTATCTTCTGATTCGCCGATATGCATGAAGAGAAGAAGCTGAACGCTTGCCTGGGCAATCGCTGTAACAAGCAAAATAGCCATTCCCATTTTGTATGACATATCAAAAGCGAGAACCGATAATGCAACGACAGACAGGACAAGAGAAAACACAAAGCCCATAACGTGCTGCTTCGGGAACAATTGCTTCATCATAGTACCATCAGTCCTTTCAAATAAACGAAGCTGAAAATGAAAATCCAGACGACGTCAAGGAAATGCCAGTAAAGCGAGAAAATAAACGATTTATTAGCTGTTTGCGGCGTCAGTCCCCGTTTTCTTACTTGAAGCAGGATCGACGTTCCCCAGAAAAGGCCAAACGTTACGTGTAAACCGTGCGTTCCAAGCAGTGTCATTAAGCTTGAGAGAAACGCGCTCGTTTGAATCGTCGCACCTTCATTTACATACGTTACAAACTCATAAATTTCAACGCAGAGGAAGCCAAGACCGAGCACAAGTGTAATAACAAAGAACGTCATCATCGCTTTTTTCAGTCCAAGACGCATGGCATGAATACCAAGCCCGATGGTAAAACTACTTGTTAGGAGTAAAATCGTTTCAATCATAACCGGCGGCATATGGAAAATTTCCTGCGCGCTCGGTCCAGTACCAAATCGGTTTTCGAGTACAAAGTAAACCGCAAATAATGTGGAAAACAAGGCGATCTCCGCCCCTAAAAAGATCCAGAAGCCAAGAATTTTCAGCCGGTTTTCTTCGGTACTGTATTCAAGCGGCAATGATTCATCTATTTTCATTCTTTGTCACCTCCAAGTTCCCGTTCAGTCCGTTCAATTTCTTCTACTGAAATGTAATAGCCATGATCTTGTTCAAACGAACGCAATGCCATGAAAACAAAAATGGCAATTGTGAATACGATAGCCGGAATCCACCAGCTGAAAACAGCACAGAAGCCTGCGGCAAAAAAGGCGCCGCTCATTAGGAATGGCATACCACTGTTGCTCGGCATATGAATTGGCTCATATGGACCATCGCTAAGCGGCTGGTTGTTTTTCTTCGCAAACCAGAACGCATCCAGTTCTTTAATTTTCGGCACACGTGCAAAGTTGTAAACCGGTACAGGACTGTGTGTAGCCCACTCAAGAGAACGTGCATCCCATGGATCTCCCGTTTCATCACGCGGGCTGTAGCGGATACTCCAGTACAAATTATAAACAAGAATGATGAAGCCGATTCCGAGACCGACCGCACCGATAAAGGAAAGCATGTTAAGCGGGCCGTAGCCAGTGCTTTCAGAGTACGTATACATACGGCGTGTCATTCCGTTCAGTCCAAGGATAAACAACGGGAAAAACGCCACATTAAAGCTGATTGTGATAAACCAAAAAGCGAGTTTTCCAAGCTTTTCATTTAAGCGGAAACCGAATACTTTCGGGAACCAGAAATGGAAACCGGCAATAACCGCAAACACGGTTCCTGGAATTAATACGTAGTGGAAATGCGCTACAAGGAACATTGTATTATGGTATTGATAATCGGCACTCGCCATGGCAAGCATAACCCCTGTAACTCCGCCGATTGTGAAAATCGGAATAAACGCAAGAGAATAAAGCATTGGGGTTGTAAAGGAAATCTTCCCTTTATGCAAGGTAAGCAGCCAGTTAAATATTTTCACCCCGGTCGGTACAGCAATCGCCATTGTTGTAATAGAGAATATGCTGTTGACCATAACACCGTGGCCCATCGTGTAAAAATGGTGCGCCCAAACAACGAAAGAAAGAAGGGAAATCGCAACCATACTAACAACCATCGACTTATACCCATATAAGTTTTTACGGGCAAATGTGGAAATGATCTCACTGAAAATACCGAAAGCAGGAAGAATAACAATATATACTTCAGGATGTCCCCAAACCCAGAACAGATTCGCCCAAAGCATGTCCATTCCGCCGTCCTGCATCGCGAAAAATTTAGTGCCAAACTGACGGTCCATTGTCATCAGAGCAAGCGCCACGGTCAAAACAGGGAATGCGAACACGATAATAACGTTTGTGATTAATACTGACCATGTAAACATCGGCATTTTCATTAACGTCATACCTGGTGCACGCATTTTTAAGATCGTAACGACAAAGTTAATACCTGTCATCAATGTACCAAGACCGGCAATTTGCAGGGAAAGTGAGTAATAGTTATTCCCGACAGTCGGGCTGAATTCAAGACTGGCGAGCGGGAAATAAGCAGACCAGCCGGCATCCGGTGATCCTCCAATAATAAACGAGATGTTAAACAGTCCCGCACCGGCTGCAAACAGCCAGAAGCTGACTGAGTTCAATCGCGGGAACGCTACGTCGCGCGCGCCAATTTGAAGCGGCGTGACAACGTTAATTAAACCGATAATAAACGGCATTGCCATAAACAGGATCATAATGACGCCGTGAGTGGTAAAGATTTCATTGTAATGCTGGGCATCAAGCAGCCCGTTTTCCGGCATGGCGGTCTGGCCGCGCATTAAAAGAGCGTCGACGCCTCCGCGGAAAAGCATAACGAGAGCCACTAGTATATACATAACGCCGATTTTTTTATGATCGACGGTCGTGATCCATTCGCGCCATAAGTAGCCCCACTTTTTAAAGTAGGTCAGGCCGAGCAGAATGGATAGCGCACCAACGACAATGCTGATCATCGCTCCGACAATCATTGGCTCATTGAGAATAAGAAACTGTTGCTCATGCGATTCCATTTTGTGTAGCTCCTTTCATCATTGTTCCGCATCCTTATGGTGGAAGTGATCGGTTTCAGAAGAAGGAGCAGTCTCCATGTCTTCTTCATTGGATACTGGTGATCCGTGATGTTCCCCTTCAGGTGCTGGGCTGAATTCAAGATGGGTGGATGAATATGATTTACGTCCTACGAAATCTGTTTCCAGCAATTCATCAAAGTCTGATTCCGTTAATTCAGGTGCCGTATCTTTTACATCGTTTACCCATTCATCGTAATCTGCAGCCGTCATTGCCTGCGCTTCAAATTCCATTTGAGCGTAGCCTTGTCCGTTAAAGTTTGAGTTCCGGCCCATAAACGATCCAGGCACATCCGCAGCCATATTAATTTTGGTTACATGGGCGCTCATGGCATATTTTTGACCGGCAAGCTGTGGAATCCAGAAGCTTGTAATCGGTCCGTATGAATAAAGCCGGAATTCAACAGGACGATCCACGGGCATATTCACATAGTTCACCGTTTCAATTCCTTCTTCTGGATAGCTGAAGTGCCACTTCCAGTTCGATGATGATGCATAAATAACAAGCGGCTCCTGGTCTTCATAGCCTAATGGCTTGCTTTCAACTTCGCTCGTCGTCCGAACGGTCACAACAGACAAAAACAAAACGATAATGATCGGAATAACCGTCCAAATAATTTCAAGTGTTTTGCTGCCGTGTTCATGAGGAGGTTCATAATCGTCTCCCATTTTTGAAGCCCGGTATTTAATAAGCATAAACGCATATAACACGTAAACGACAAATAAAATGCCAGCCATCACAATGATGGACAAAATGATTGTGTCAGATAACGTTTTGGCCTGCGGTCCTTTTGGATCAAGTACCATAAGCGGGTTTTCACACCCTGCAAGCACCGTAGCAATAGTGAACATTGCTGACAGTAACAGCCATTTCTTTTTCATGCTATACCCCTTTCTTATATAGTTACCTAGTAAAGCGAAAAGATTGTTAATATATTCACAATTAAGCGGTTTAAGGCAGGTAAACAAGAATTACAATGATCTTTTCGCCTTCTCCTATGCTAATCCTATTAGTAGTAAAAAACAATCCTTTAGCGGCGGTGTCACAAAAAATTCAACAGTTTGCATTTCCGTTTCCGAAAAAGGAAAATTGCGGATGGATTCTTTACCAAATTTATGTCCAAGTGATTATTTCTTATAAAACCGGGTATCTTGTAGATGAAGATGTAGAGAAGGAGTGTTTTTTTATGGCGAACATTATTGCAATTTTATCAAGTGGACATAAAGACAAGAAAAATAATTATGAAACCGGCTGGTGGGCAGAGGAACTTTTTGCACCGCTTGAACTCTTAGAAGGAGCAGGCCATACTGTTGATCTCGCATCGCCACTTGGCGGCAAACCAGTGCTGGATCAAGTAAGTCTGCAAGAAGACTATGATCCAACAGGCAAATATAAAGCATTATACGAGTCCGGCCGCGCAGATAATACGTTAAAACTATCAGAAGTAGACGCGCTTAAGTATGATGCGGTTCTGATTGTGGGAGGGCACGGGGCGATGTATGACTTAGCAAAAGACGAATCCCTTCATAAGCTGGTCAATACCATTTATGACAATAAAGGAATTGTGGCAGCGGAATGCCATGGCCCGGCACCGCTTATTTGGACAAATCGTCCAGACGGCAAAAGCATTATTGCAGGCAAAGCGGTGACCGGTTATCCGAATGAAATTGAGCCGGAAGGATTGCTTGATATTCTGCCGTTCAGTCTTGAGGACGAATTAACAGAAGTAGCACAGTACAACCAAGGCAGTCTTGAAAAGAAAGCACATGCCGTTTGGGCAGACGATCAAATTGTTACGAGCCGTGATCCATTTTCATCTGAATTAATGGGTGAGGAACTGGTGAATGCCTTAAAAAAGGTAAATAAGTAGGGCAAATATCTTTCTTTATTTAGACACTTTCACTAAAATCAAGTGAAAGTGTCTTTTTTTGTATTGAAAAGCAAAACAGGAGGAATGAAAGATGACGTTAGGTCCGCGCGTCTTTAAAACAGGCATTGCCGTAACACTATCGCTATACATATGTTTATTCTTAAACCTTGAGCCGGCTGTTTTTGCAGCAGTGGCAGCTGTTTTTACAATTCAGCCATCCATTTACCGTTCTTGGAGACAGCTGCTGGATCAGGTTGTAACCAATACGATTGGTGCTGCAGTAGCCCTTTTTTCCATTTACTTTTTAGGGGACAATCCGATTATCATAGGGCTGTTGATGATGCTGGTTATTTCATTAAGCTTAAAAATGAAAATGGAAAGCACGATCCCGCTGACGCTCGTTACTGTACTGGCCATTATGAGTGCTCCAGGCAATGAAGATATCGATTTTATACTCAACCGCTTTTTCATCATCCTGGTCGGGATTGGGTCTGCTTTGGTCGTCAACCTGCTTATTATACCACCAAACTATAAAAAGAATTATCTTGAAAAAACAACGTCTGTTTTTCAAAATATGTCATTGCTGCTGCGTACAGCTGTTTCTAATGAATTAACTGAAACGTCTTTCCAGGGGCAAAGTAAACAGCTTCAGCAAGATATTCGAAAATTGGAAGATCAGTATAAAATTTTCGATGAAGAACGTGCAAAACTGTCCAAATTAAAACCGCTTGATGTGCGGGAAATCGTTGTGTTTAAACAGATGCTCAAGACGCTTCAGCAGGGGGAAGAAATATTAGAGAATATCGAAGAGCACTATTTTCAAAGCGGGGCTAGTGACGAAGAGGATCATTTTTTTGATCGTCATATTGAACAGCTCATAAAATACCATGAATATTTATTTTTAAAATACGAAGGAAAAACAAGGAAACTAGAAGGTGAATATGAAATGAATATTATGAAGGAAAGTGCAGCATTTTTTGAGCGGTCACAGGATATTTACATGCAAAACAAAAAACGAAAATCCCGTTTATTTATTGTAGCCTCTTCCATTATTGAATATTCGTTTTACTTGCAGCGGCTGGATCAATTAATTGATCAGTATTACAAGGTAAGAAAGAATTGAGAAAATTGAAGACAATCGTTTAAAACAGGTAGAAATAAAAAACATGACTTGGCTGATTAACAGTTACAAAAAAGCATCCTTCTGTGAAAAAGGATGCTTTTTTACATTTATTCTATAAATATCTCGAACTGATATTCGGGCATGTGTTATAATTAAGAAGCAATAGTAAAGGTTTCTCAAGGGTGGTCGGCTCACTCCACTGTCAAAGCATGTCTTTGCAGGAATGGAGGTGAGGCCGTATGACTGTATTTGAATCACTTATGTTCACCGTAGCATTTACGGGGCTGGTTATTTCAATTCTGTCATTCCAGAAAAAAGATTAAAACCGCCCTTGAGGTTTTAGCGAGCCCGGGCGGTTTTAGCCTGTTGTGACGCCGATTCCCGTAATGGAAACCAGCTATTGTGATCGCCGTTTCGATGCTGGACACATCGAAACGGCTTTTTTAATGTATGCTGATCTACTGTCATTATACCCGATTGAAGCCATTTTGAAAACGAAAATAGTTTTGCTATGATAAAGACCAACAATATTAAAATGGAGTGGTTGACATGGACTCATTTCGTATTGCAGAAGAGCGAATCAAAAAAACGCTTGAAGAAGGCGTGTTTGACAATTTGCCTGGCGCCGGCAAGCCGCTGCCGAAGGATGAATTCGAACATTTGCCGCCAGAGCTGCGTATGTCGGTTAGAATGATGAAAAATGCAGGATTTACACCGGAAGATGCAAATCTTCGCCAGGACATACGCAATCTTGAGCGGCTCATAAATGACTGTATAGACCCTGAACAAAAACAGGAATTGAAACGCCAATTAAACGAAAAAATGCTTCGCTACAATCAAATGCTATCCAAAAAGAGAATCGATACAAATTCAGGCATTTTTAAAAATTATGAGCAGAAAATCGAGAAAAAGCTTTTTGGTAAATAAGCATTGAAAATAATTTATTCGTATAGATAGTCCGAATAATTAATCATATAATACATATCCTACTCCTGTTTAGGAGGTGAAACTTAATGACTAATCAAAGAAATAATCAAAATCAAAAAAATGACAAAAGTGTCGCAGAGAGCATTAAGAACACAGCAGGATCTGCATTTGAAACAGTGCATAATGCTTTAGAAACAACAGAAAATGTTGCAATGAATACTGTTGATGCAACTAAAAACGCTGCAAACAATTTAACAGGCAACAAAAAAAACAATCGAGACAATCAATAATGAAAAAAACGCCATTTATCTGGCGTTTTTTTCATTAAATCAGAATTTGATTTTTTCAATAATTCTATTTCTATTAGAACGATAATTTGCCGCTTCCATCATAATACGACGGTTTTTGTGTGACATCCTGAATTGCAGATACCGTAATGTTTTGGGGTTTCACAACGATTGTCTTGTAATTTTTTTGCACCCCAAGATCCACAATTTCTCTTCCATCATATGAACTAGTTTTAGACTCCATTGACATGTAAACACCTCCATTTACCTATTTATATACTATAAATATTACAAAGCAAAGAAAAATATTGCTTTTTATTTAAAAAATGTTATAAATGTTAATTATTCAAACAGGTTACATGCTCAAAAGTGCAAGAACAAGCTATTCCTTTTTGGACATTTTCTTTTTTTGCAATCTATAGAAGTACTATAGTTACTACTTGAAAAGTTTTCTTTTTAAAAATATAATGGAACAGTTCACATTATTTTGTATGTCCCAGTAGCTCAGCAGGATAGAGCAACAGCCTCCTAAGCTGTAGGTCGTAGGTTCGATTCCTATCTGGGACGCTTTTTTTTGAAAAAGGGTTGATATACTAAGGTTCTCAAGGTTAGAAATACCCTGAGTGTCCGACATATATCAACCTTTTTTTTCGTGTTTTTTGGTTGAGCTGTAGGACAAAGCTTTGGACGTTTTTGGGACAGATGGCTGCCTTGTGGTGTCCTCCATTACAATTAGAATGGCATAGTATGGCAAGAGCATATGTAATATAGAAGGAGTACGTCCACGAACCATTGAGGAGTATAGGCATCATATAAGATATTTAAAATTATTTCTAGAAGAGTTTGGATACCAAGTGACATTCATTACAGACCTATCAGCTCGTTCACTCATTTTTCAATTTCATCTGATGTAGTTCTGTTTTTTTATTTGTATTCCTGTTTCTTTCGAAGAGTCCGAAAAACACATTTTTCCCTGTTTTTTTTCAAATGGCTGTATAATGAGAAACAAACAATGAGAAAGGCAGGATACTGTGAATTACATCGTACTTGATATTGAATGGAACGCATCGAAATGGGACCCGCACCACCTGGAAGAAATTATCGAACTCTCAGCCCTGAAAGTGTCGCCCGCTACATTGGACGTGATCGATGTCTTTTCATCCCTGGTGAAGCCAGCAGAACGGTTAACATCGTTTACGAAAAAACTAACAGGCATCACGCAGCGGGATGTGTCTTCCGCGCCGGCCTTTCCACACGTATTAAAGAAATTCAAGGCGTTTCTTGGCACGGAGGAATCCTGTTTTGTGACATGGGGGAAAGAAGATTTTCGGTTCTTGGAAAAGGAATGCGAACGTTACAGACTTCCTTCCCTGAACCTGTCCAGCTATATTGACATATTGCCGATTCTTCAGTTTGGCCTGTACGATACCTTCAACGGCAACACCCCCAGCCTGACCAAAACGATGGAGGTGTTCCAAATCGAAGCAGACGGGCAGGCACACAACAGCTTGGATGATTCGATGAACACCTTAAAAGTGTTTCGCTATCTTCACGGAAAACTGGATGTTCATGCGACGTACAAATCAAACAAAACACCTGAAGAACGGTATCTGTATGAGGATACACTAAAATCCAGCGGGAAAAGGCAATTAATGAAATGCATCTTTGTGTATATGAAGAAGCATGACGTAGACGATGTGGCATTCGATGCCTTCTTTACCAGCCCCATCTGGCTGGATCGGGCCGCTGCACTTGAACTGAATGAACACGTAACGGCTGTTTTTAAAACCGAGTTTGACGCGCAAAAACAAGAGGCATCCGAGAAATATGTATCCCAGAAAGCATTGCTGCTAAATGCTGAAATGTTAACACGATAGTCTGCGTGAAAAGAGGTGTCTCAATAAGGCATCTCTTTTTTGTTCTAAATTATTTGCACCTATTCTGGCATTGCAATTGTGAAAAAGCCTTCCTGATTCAACTGCAGGAAGGCTTCTTGGGTTATAAGGTATTCAATTATTTTTTTTGTTACTTATATAATGAACGTACACAGAGCGAGGCAGATTATTACCCCGCTTCTTTCTATTTTTCATATGGGGGGTGTTTTAGGAAAATGGGGTACACCTTGACTGCGGGTTGAATACAGATATATATCAACCTTTTCTGAACGTAAAGACATTATACGAAAATAACCCTTACCAAACGGGGAGCATTGCTGCTTTGATTTGGTAAGGGTTATTTGAATTTTAAGAACAAATATTATTTTCAATTGTATAATCTGGATTAGAGTTTGATGTCATTATTGTGGTACCTGACACATTTTATATATTATTTATCTGGATCGCCGCCAAAAGCTTCTGGAATCATAGTGAAGCCTTCGATCACGGTATCTTCTTCCACTTCGATCATGAGGTAGCGTTTACCGTTAAAAAAAATTTGTCTCACATATCTTAAATCTTGTGGACTAATAGAAATGTTAGCTGCTTTCGTGTTGATTTTAATCGATTTTGAAGTATATTTCGGCAGGATGCTGCTGGCTTTGATCTCATATTTGTCATCATCAATTATTTTTTGGTAAGCTGATTCAATCTTTTCCGAATTTATATCTTCAAGGCCGCTCATCTTTAAAACACGTTCTACGCTTTTGGAATCTAATTTTGGCGGTTCTTCCTCTTCATTTTCCTCGATCATTCGATTAATCTCTTCATATACATTGGAGAGTGTAGACGTGCTTAGCTGATTTCCTGTTACGTCTTTAATAATTTCCTCAAAAACGATTTTATCATCTTTTGCAGTCATCGTTTCTTCCCCATTTAATACTTCCTCTATCAACTGGTGATCGGGCTCATGAACCTTTCCTGCTGAATATAGAATGTGATTGACATCTGCTGCGTTATCGGTGAAGCAGGGAAACAGAAACCCTGAGATGGGAGCATGGAGGTTGATAATTGGATCAACGACAAAATGATATTTGAATTCTTTTTCCACATAGTCAAAAAGCAGTTCTTTTTTCGGCTCTTGTGTGTTATTTATGCTGCATAGAATAAACGGATGAGAATAAACTGTATCCCGTTCGCTTTCCTCAGCCTCTTCACTTCGGCGTTTCATTGGCTTAAAATATTCTCCACGAATGAATGTTAGGACAATATCCTTCTCATATTGCCGAAGTACAAGCATTTTACCGACGATTTGAAGCATTTGCTCTTTCCAGCCTTCTACATCACTGCTTAATAATCCTTGATGCAAAATGAGCTGACTATTATTTTCAGCTTCCCGTTGAAACTTTAACTCAAAGAGCTTCTCATCCAATTGGCCGGCAAGTAATTTTTTGAAGTTATTCATAAATAACTCCTGTTGATCTTGGTCTAGCATTTCAAAAGGTTGACTTTGATGATGATAAATGTCACTTGATTCCTTCATAATATAGACATTTAAAATGTCGGAGATTTTGAGTAAATCATTGCCTACTTTGAATTGTTTTCGAATATGTGCTATGTCTTTTTTATTCATGGTTAAATCCACTCCTAAGCTGCCCTGATTTGTATACTTACTAGAATAACAAATAACCTTTGCTCTTTAAATTATTCATTCGTTTTAAACGAAAATTTTTAATTACGTGTCGTCTAACGTTTGAAAATCTTCCAAAGGGGAGGTGCTTACAAGTAAAAGACATTTTCGATAACTGGGTTAAAGAAAGGCTCATTCAAGGATAATATAGATTTTCTTACTTAACTAACGAAGCAGGTTAGTTGAAGAATAAGGTTTGATCTTTGTTCAATAACCAGACCATTTAATAAAATAAGTGTTTTAGGCTAAAATGCTTGCTTTAAATAAGTCACCCTGAATCTAAGTACATTCCCTTAACAGGTGCATAGGATAATTTTATAAACTGTGAAGGGATTGAGTAAATGTATTACGTTCCTTATATATATCGATATCGATATCAATATCCTTATTATGTTAATGTACCAATGTATAACGGTGGAAGACCGTCCGTTTACCAGACTTTTCCTAATAGGATAGAGCAGGCAAACCGATTTGATTCTTTTCGCCCCTCCAAAGGTAATGAAAGTATTTTGTTAACAGATTATGGCCCAAAACCATTTGTCGTTAATATCAATGAAGCCACGAAGCAAAACAATACGTATCGTACTGCATTATGGACAGGAACACATTTACAGGTTACTTTAATGAGTCTCAATGTTGGCGAAGATATCGGTTTGGAAATGCATCCTAACGTTGATCAATTCTTACGTATTGAGCAAGGTCAGGGGATTGTTCAAATGGGCAAGAGTAAAGATAATTTAAACTTTGAAAGAAATGTCTATGATGATTCTGCAATAATGGTACCTGCTGGAACATGGCATAATCTAACCAATACAGGTAATGTTCCGCTAAAACTTTACTCCATATATGCTCCTCCTAACCATCCATTTGGTACTGTTCATGTTACCAAAGCAGATGCATTAGCTGCGGAAGAAGACTAGGGTGATTAATTAATATCTTCCTGTCCTAACGGGTGCGTTAGGACAGGAGTACATACAAAAAAGGTCATTTTTGGTTTTTTGATTTGGTCAAAATTGACAATAAAATTTTAAAAGAACCTTTTTAGTAAATATAATTATTTAGGTTATATTATAAACTCGTGTTTGGCTGCTACGCTTATTTACATATAAACGCATATAAAAGCAAGTATCGTAGAAGCCTAGAGTGAAGCGGATTCAAGTAACACAAGAAAAATAAAAAGCATTCTATATAGAATGCTTTTTATTTTTATCATGATTTGGTGATGTACTAGAGTGTATTAATACGCGGTCTAATACTTTTTCAGTAACCGGCGTAAAGTAATTAAGTATTAGCCCTCCTAAACAAACGGTTAATAACGTTCCAACCCCAATTGGTCCATTTAAAATCATTGCCATTATCAAGAATACGAGGTAAATGAATGTTCTCGAAAAAAATATATTTGTTCTAGTTAATTCTTGTATGATTAATGCTAATCGGTCAACTGGAATCGGTACAAAATTTGTATGCAAATACGTTGCAGTTCCTAACCCTATAACAACTAAACCAATTCCAAAACAAACAACTTTGCCGTACCATAGTTCAGGTGTTACCAAATTGGGCAATAAAAAAAGCCACATATCAATACCAGTACCCGCTATAAATGCTGTTAACAGCCCCAAAACTTCTGGTCTTTGTCTTTTTAAAAATGAATTACAACAAATCAATATTAAAGCTATTATTATTTCCCAACTTCCCACAGTAAGCCCCACATTTATAGACAGTCCTACCAACAGTGCATCAAAAGGTGAAGTTCCAAGGTCTGATTGTATAGTGAAGGAAATACCAAGGGTTAATATTAAAATTCCTAATACATAAAAAACATATTTCACTTTACTCGACCCCTTCATTATTTTTTGTTGCAAATGCAACAAAGTTGAATTAAATTTAATGTATATTATTTTTACTGTATTTGCAACAAAAATCATATGCTAAGGAGCTAATTATGGAGGAAATTCTGCGTGAAATTGGGATGATAGCAAGGGCATTAGATTCTATAAGCAATATAGAATTTAAAGAATATCACCTTACAAAAGGACAGTATTTATACCTTGTGCGAATATGTGAAAACCCAGGAATCATTCAAGAAAAGTTAGCTGAGATGATAAAAGTAGACCGAACAACAGCCGCTCGTGCTATAAAAAAACTTGAAATGAATGGATTTATTGAAAAGAAAGATGATGAACATAACAAAAAAATAAATAAACTCTTTCCAACAGAAAAAGGAAAAAATGTATTTCCTTTTATAAAAAGAGAAAATGATTATTCCAATATCGTTGCATTAGAGGGATTTACCGAAAGAGAAGTAGAAACCATTTTCAATATTCTTCAAAGAGTGAGAAAAAATATAGAAAAAGACTGGGAATTTGTAAAAAAAGGAAACAAAAGAAATTATTGATTATATAAAGGAGCGACATATAGATATGACTGTAAATATAAAAAAGTGTACCCTTGAAGATTTACATAAACTTCAAGAAATTAGTTATGAGACATTTAATGAGACATTTAAGCATCATAATTCACCCGAAAATATGAGCGCCTATTTGGAACGGACATTTAACTTAAAACAATTGGAAAAAGAATTATCCAATATCTCTTCACAATTCTTTTTTGTTTATTTTAATAAGGAAGTCGCTGGATATTTAAAGGTCAATACCGATGATGCTCAATCTGAAGAAATGGGTGATGAATCACTTGAAATCGAAAGGATTTACATAAAGAACAAATTTCAAAAACAGAGGCTTGGTAAATATCTGCTAAATAAAGCTATGGAAATGGCAATGGAAAGTAATAAAAAGAAAATCTGGCTGGGCGTATGGGAAAAAAATAAAAATGCTATTGCCTTCTATAAGAAAATGGGGTTTGTTCAAAACGGAGCCCACTCTTTTTATATGGGTGATGAAGAACAAATTGATTTTATCATGACCAAAACACTGATATAAATTTAGTAAAGGCGGGTTATTATGTATATTCCTAAATACTTTAAGGTTACCGATGTTAGTGAAATTTGGGATTTTGTTCAAAAAAATTCTTTTGGCACGATGGTTACAACAAAACAAGGGAAACCAATTGCTACTCATTTGCCGTTGCAGTTGATTAAAGAGGGAGATCCTTGCTACATAACGGGGCATATGGCTTATGGGAACCCTCAATGGAGAACATTCGAAACCTGTGAAGACGTATTAGTAATGTTCCAGGGACCACACGCTTATATCTCTTCTTCCTGGTATGAACAGGAAAATGTTCCGACATGGAACTATCAAGCCGTACATGTATATGGTACAGCCAGCATTTTGAACGAAGAAGAGTTAAAACAGGACCTGACAATGTTGCTGCAAAAATACGAAGAAAACCGTGAGAATCCAGTTTTATGGGATAAGCTTTCTCCTCAACTCTTAGAAAGTCAACTGAAAGGAATTGTTGGATTTAAGATTAAGGTGGGAGAAATTCAGGCTGCATATAAATTAAGTCAGAACCGAAATGAAACGGATTATATTCACATCATTGATAAATTACAAAATGAAGGAAATCCAAATTCGAAACAAATGGCAGAACTGATGGAAAAGAGATTAAAAAATCACATATAAGCCGATTTTTATTCAACCTTCAGATACAAGAATTAAAGAATGGAACGGAGCTTTCATATTAGCAGCTCCTCTTCAGATTGTGAGAGATTGTACTTAAAGTAACGGGGGCGTTAGTTAAAGAGAGAACAAATAAGGGAATGTACTTGCTCCCTTATTTGTTCTTTTGATGAAATATCAATACTGTCGTTTAACAGTTCCTAAAACATTAAAAGCAAAACAACTCAAATTGTTACTCAACAGTGCGTCCGTATTTTCAGATTGAGCAGCAGTTGACCAATACTGTTGATTAGTAGTCCGTATCTTCATTAGTATTGAACACATTAAAACCTTTTAAATCACTCTTATTTGGTTTCCTGACATATTTAATAAAATCTTTTTCGCAAGCACCGAGTTTAGCGAAGTTTCGCTGTGCTTGTCTGAGCGAAACAACATTTGCTCCACCTTCAAAGTCTGGGTCATCAAATTGAACGTTATCATCTTCCCAATAACAAATTTCACATATATCAAACGTTCCTGGCGGTTCTTCATCTAGTGTTTTATATCCACAACATGGACAAGTGTATTTCATTTTTTCACCTCTATTATTTTATCTGTACTTTAGATATTAATATTTCTTGCTAATGGAAGCTTTCAAGTAAATTTATATGCTCAACAGTACGTTCATATAAATGAACCAACCTATTTTCAGATTGAGCAGCAGTAGACCGGTACTGTTGAGGTAATAACAGTCTAACGTTAAAATGGCAGAAGGTGTTTAATCCATTTTTGGAGGGATAGGTCAACCATGAAAACCATATGGCGAGATGATGATTATTATAAGTTACTACCTTTAATGGATAAAGCAGTTGAAGATGCAGAAGAAAAACTTAAAGTAAAGCTACCTGAATCGTATATTAATCTTCTTAAAGAACAAAATGGCGGATACATTAACTATAATTCATTTCCTTCTAGTATCCCAACCTCTTGGGCAGAGGACCATATTCATATAGACCACATTTTAGGTGTGGGTGAAGAAGACGGTATACTACAAAGCGAATATTTAATAAAAGAATGGGGACTGCCCAAAAATATTGCTTTATTCTCCGGAGAGGGACATTCGTGGGTGGCATTTGATTATCGGAATACAAAAAAAGAACCTCCTATTATATATATTGACTTGGACTCTGAACAAGTTATTGAATTAGCGCCTAATTTTGAGACATTCTTAAATGGATTATACGTTGAAGAAGAAAAAGAAGAAGAACTTGAAGATGCTTATATCGAACCAGTTGTAACACATTTGACTCTTGATGAAGTTGACACAGCTTTATCAACGAGTAATGAACAAGAGGTTATTCGTGCTTTGAACTTTCTTTATGAAAATACGAAAGAAAATGAATACTTTATTGAGCAAAAACTGATTGTTCTTCTTCAAAATCCAATTCTTGAGATTAAACAGTTAGCAGCCAATTATGCTAATCACTTCAATGAAGTAGGGATACTATCTTCTAAAGGGGTCGAGGAAATGGTATCCATCATACGGAAGGATAAAGAAATAGAGTATTATGCAGATATGTATTTCGATGAAAATTGAGTTAAAAAACAAAGCTCTTTTCGTAAAGTTTGTTGCTTTTTTACACACATTCAGATTGGGTAGTATAATTATTCCAATTCGGATACTATAATGTTATTATACAAATCTAAAAACATAAAAGAGGTGTATCAGTATGAATGACAAAAAAGATGTCTTAGATAATGGTCCTTTTTTTCATGGTACTAAAGCAGAACTAAAAATTGGAGATTTATTAGAACCACAACACATATCAAATTACCAAGATAAAAAATCTAACTATATATATTTTACTGCAACATTAGATGCTGCTAAATGGGGTGCTGAATTAGCAACATCCAAATCAAAAGAAAGAATTTATATTGTAGAACCATTAGGTGAATTTGAAAATGACCCGAACGTAACTGACAAAAAATTTCCTGGGAACCCAACACGTTCCTATAGGTCTAAATCACCATTGAAAATAATAGCTGAATTAGGTTCATGGGAAAGACATTCCGATGAACAAATAAATCATATGATTGCATCTATAAATAAGTTACGTGAAGAAGGAAAATTTGTAATATACGATTAATCCATAAATATACAATTCGCAACATATTTAACGCAGGTAAGATTAATGATTATGGAAAAGTCCACGCTCCACAAGAAAAGATTGTTATTGAAGCTGGATTATAAAAGTCAATATATTCAAGAATATAGCCTTTAATTGATGTTCTGCCAAATGTTCTTTGTACTACTGACATCAAAAAATCATCGGTAGCTTGTGTGAAATTCATACATAACGACCTCCAAAAAAGTTAGTTATCAGTACGGACCCGAAAATTATGGAACGTACCTGAATGTTATGGGAGTGACTGCAAAGCTTATTGGAATAGACCTAATGATTATAGTCAACTTAGAGAGGGGAAGTTTTTAATAACGAATATTATAAAAACTTGAGGGAATGACTTATTGTTCTATTTGAGGTTTTTCAAAGTTAACATAATATCTATTATAGAAAGTCAGGTATGTTTTTTCTCATTTCAAAAGTAAACTTCTAATAATGAGAAAAAAGAAAAATTTCAGTAAGCTTGTTTGCTTTAAGATTGCTGTCATTCTTGAATCCATTTATGTGTACTTGTTTTAATGGATTCTGCTTTTAAGTACTCATGGTCAATCAAGTCATCTTTATGGTGCAAAAACATCCAGTATGCCCATTGATAATCTTCGGGAAATTGAGCGTTTGAGACGAGAAAGGATTCTAGCCGGTGAATAATAATATCTTCCACAGCAATAACAAAAATGCTGCGGCCGCTTTTTAATTCAATTTCAACAAATTTTCTTTCGTTACCTTCCAGGTCACTGTAAGGTATTTCAATCGCAATTTCGAGTTTTTCATGATATCACTCTCGTGACGTTCTGCTGAATCCGAGTTCTTCTGTCAGCAGCTTATCAAATTGCTCCCACCCTCTGGAAATAAAATCAATATCGTACGTTGTGTAGTGGTTCAACGTGTACAATTCAACAGCGAGACCTCCTACAACTACTGGTTTTATATTATGGCTGGCCATATATACTCTGTTAAAAGTCCGGCAAATTCAAACATGCGCTCACGTATCGGAAGCTGCAATAAAGAAGTCAACTCTTTTTTAAGGCGATCAATAGGCGTCAAAATAAATCTTCCCCGGCTCTTTAATCATAAAGGTCCCTTCTTGAACAGCACGCTTTTTCTTGGCGAGAATAAGCGCTGTGAGGGCGTCAGATTCTCCGCGCGAGGATCGCATTCTTGAACGTTTCACAGTGGAGCCTCCACTTTTCATGGCGTAAAGCCGGGCATTAACTGCCGGACGTTTTGCATTAACGGAAGCTCCCAGTGCGCCAAATTGAATTTTCATGCAGATCCCTCCTTTGTATTATTACTATTATACCCAATTTTAACCAATTGGCGATAAAAAAAGACGTGACCCAATTTATATGGGCCCCGCCTTTAAGAGGTTCTTTTCACTGTATTCATTTCTTGCTTTTCTTTTTGCGCAATGCGTTTTTCTTTTCGCACTATATACCATGTAAGAGGAATCCAAATAATTACTAATACAATAAAGATCGCGGTTTCCACAGAATCTGAAATGCTTGTGTAATTCAAAACTGCATTTAAATTGGTCATAATAAGCATGCCACTGACGATGACAGCTAATACGCGTGTCGGCAGACTTTTTACGATCCAGGCGGCAAATGGTGCGGCAATCACGCCGCCAAGCATAATGGCACCTGCCCAAAGCCAGTTAATTTTGTCCGGACCAAGTGAAATCATAAAGCCGATTGTGGCAGCAGTTGCAACGGCAAATTCACTCGCTGCAACAGTTCCGATGACCATACGCGGCTGCATGCCTTTTTGGGAGAGTAAAGCAGGCGTTGCAATCGGTCCCCATCCGCCGCCGCCACTGGCGTCAAAAAAGCCGCCTACAAAGCCTAACGGAATAAAGAATCGGTTCGTTGGCGGTTTTGGTTTTTGTTTCCGTGCATCTTTTAAGAAAAGAAAGCGTCCAAGAATAAACAATCCGAGACAAAGCAGGAATCCAGAAATGTATAGGCGTACATAATCTCCAGTCAGGTTGCTTAAAAATGTCGCGCCGGCGAATGCACCAATTGCACCTGGCACAATGAGTTTTCTCAGCATCGCTTTATCTACATTGCCGAACTTACGGTGGCTGATGCCGGATGCTGCCGTCGTAACGACTTCTGCCATATGAACAGAAGCGGATGCAATGGCCGGCGCAATCCCTGCTGTTAGCAACAGTGTTGTCGATGTGAGGCCATAGCCCATTCCAAGCGACCCGTCAACGAGCTGGGCAGCGAGCCCGACGAGTGCAAGAATTAAAAAACGTTCCATATTGGTTCCTCCTGTTGTCTATAAAGCGGGATAGTGTGCAAAAAGTTCTGCCATATAGTATTCCCGCTCCTCCGGATATTCTAAGTAGCGGGTTTCCGCCGCTTTTTTAAGCCAAATTCTCCGCTCTGGCCGATCATGAATGTGACTCTTAATGTATTGTCGTGCATCAAATAAAAAATCCAAATAGTCTTCATACCGTTCATCAAATTCATGCTCAAGCTGGTTCCGTATTTGAGTCGACAATGTCGGGCTTGCACCGCTAGTCGACACACTAATCATCAGCTTGCCCCGAATTAATACAGCGGGGATCTGCGCGTTGCCAAGGTCATTATGCTCCGCATGCACGACAAGTTTTCCGTGCAAAACAGCAAGCTTCGCCATCTCGGCATTGGCCTCTTTGTCGTCCGTAACGAGCATAATTAAAAACGCGTCTTCAAGATCAGTCCACTCGACTTTTTTACGGTGAATAAAAACTTTTTCCTCAGCTGCCAGCTGTTCAATAGCCGGATGGCATTTTGGGCTGACAATGTGGGGTCGGATGCCAAAGCGAAGCAGGTTTTCAACTTTATGAAACGCGATCGATCCGCCGCCGGCAATGACGACTTTTTGATCGCTTAAATCAATCATAATGGGAAACATACCGGCTCCGACTGTGCAGCTTCTTCCACACGCTTTGCTAAAATATTTCCGATCACCGGATCATAGCCAAGATGCCTGCATAAATGGATGTCTCCGTCTAGTTTAAGCTTTTTGACGGCTCGGTCCATTGTTTTTGTCAGTATGCCAGTAAACAGCAAATATGGAACAATAAACAGCTGTTTTGGATTGGTTACAGCCACTTCCCGAAGTGCATCTTCAAAAGCGGGCTCGCAGGCTGCCATATATCCAATATGCACATCAGTTAACTTGGTTTTATTTTTAAAAAGATGAAGAATACGGCTGAAATCTTCTTTTGTCGCCGGGTCACTACTGCCGCGGCCAACGAGAAGAACACTCGCATCCGGTTGTATTGAAGCTGCTTCCTTCATCCGGTCGATGAGTACGTCGATGATCTGTTCATGTACGCCAAGCGGATGGCCATAGCGAATAACGGCCTGGGGGAAGTGTTTTGCTGCATTCGCGAGTTCACCCGGAATGTCTTCTTTTGCGTGTCCCGCTGTTAAAAGAAGAAACGGAATCGCAATGATATCCGTTGCTCCTCTTTCAATACAGGCACGCAGTCCTTCTTCAATGGATGGTTCAGATAATTCAAGATAGCAAATTTCCTGGATGGGTGCGTCAACAAGCGGCATCGTTTCTTTAATGAAATCAGCTGCCTGTTTCGCGCCTTCTTTCACACGGGTGCCATGACAAATGTAAAGTACAGCTTTCACCCATTTACACCTCCTGATACATTATCCGTGTTTTCTTTAAACCATTGAAGCTCACTGCGCATCTTCACGACCTCACCGATAACAATCATGCTTGGATTCGTAATGCCTTCTTTTTGAGCAACATCATGTATATCCAAAAGCGTACCTGTGACTGTTTGCTGTTTTGCTGTCGTCCCCCAATGAATAAGGGCCGCAGGTGTTTCAGGAGACTTTCCATACTTCAGAAGCTGTTCTTGAATATAAGGAAGGTTTTTCACGCCCATGTAAATAGCGATCGTATCGATTCCTTTTGCTAAGGAAGCCCATTTCATTTCTTCTCCTGCACCTTCTTTACGGTGGCCTGTCACGATAGCAAAAGACGCCCCGTGATCACGGTGGGTAACAGGGATGCCAGCATAAGCAGGAGCTGCAATACCAGATGTAATACCTGGAACAACTTCAAACTCAACGCCGTTTTGAACAGCAAATGCCGCTTCCTCACCGCCGCGCCCGAAAACATAAGGGTCGCCGCCTTTTAAACGGACAACCTGTTTCCCTTGCTTCGCATGCTCCACAAGAAGTTCATTAATGTTTTCCTGCTGAACAAAATGACGATCCGGCAGCTTTCCGCAAAAAAGAAGTTCTGTTCCTTCTTTTGCATGCTCAAGAAGCTCCATGCTGATCAAACGATCATATAAAATGACATCCGCTTCCTGTATCGCCCTTAACCCTTTAACCGTAATTAAATCCGGATCTCCCGGACCTGCACCGACAAGCCATATTTTGCCCATCGTGCCACCTCCGTTCATCGTGCATTTCTCTCTATTTCTATCGTCTGCATGACCCTCGTCATGAGAGCTCTTACAGCCAGTTATTTTGCTTTAAGTAATCAACGAGCTGATCCACGCACTCTTCAACAGTATAGCGGTCAGTGTTCAAGACAAGCTCTGGTTTTTCCGGTGCTTCGTATGGCGACGAAATGCCCGTGAATTCAGGGATTTCACCTGCTCTTGCTTTTTTGTACAAGCCTTTTGGATCACGCTCTTCACATTTCTCGATCGGGCACTCAACGAATACTTCGATAAACTCATCTTTTTCAAGCAGCGCACGAACGGTATCACGGTCTTCACGGAATGGCGAAATAAAAGCGGTAAACACAAGCTGGCCGCCGTCTACAAATAGCTTTGCCACTTCGCCGATGCGGCGGATGTTTTCTTTGCGTGCTTCATCTGAAAAGCCGAGGTCTTTATTTAAGCCATGGCGGACGTTATCGCCATCCAATACATACGTGCTGACGCCAAGGTCAAATAAGCGGCGGGCCGCTGCGTTTGCAACGGTCGATTTGCCGGAGCCGGACAGCCCGGTAAACCATAAAACCGCGCTGTGGTGTTTGTTTTTTTGACGGCGTTCTTCTTTTGTTAGTGACTGTTCGTGCCACACGATATTGTTGTTTGTCATCTTCATTCTCCTTTTATGCGTTTGCTGTTTCTTTCATGCCGCGGATAAGTACTTCCACGACTTCTTTACGGCTGAATTCTGCTGGCGGAATATCGCCTGCGCGGAGCATTTCACGCACTTTAGTACCAGAAAGAATGACATGGTCTTCTTTGCTGTGTGGGCATGTTTTCGCTGACGCCATGTTGCCGCATTTTTTGCAGAAGAAGCTGTGTTCAAAGAATAAAAGGGTAATGCCGATTTCTTCTGCTGTAAAGTTTGAGAAGATTTCCTGTGCTTCATACGTGCCGTAGTAGTCGCCAACCCCCGCGTGGTCGCGGCCGACGATAAAGTGTGTACAGCCATAGTTTTTACGAACAAGCGCATGGAAGATTGCTTCGCGTGGTCCTGCATAACGCATCGCTGCTGGGAATACCGCCAGTTTTACACGGTCAGCCGGGTAGTAATCACGAAGAAGTACTTGATAGCTTTCCATACGGATATCTGCAGGAATGTCATCGGATTTCGTTTCGCCAACAAGTGGGTTTAACAGGAGCGCGTCAACGATTTCAAGTGCTGATTTTTGAATGTACTCATGCGCGCGATGAACCGGATTCCGTGTTTGGAAGCCAACGATTTTATTCCAGCCATTTTCTTGGAAAATACGGCGTGTTTCCGATGGATCAAAATAAAATTCCGCAAATTGTTCGCGTTCAATGCGCTTTACAAGTGTAATCGGGCCGCCAAGATAAACAGGACCACGGCTGTATACTTTTTTCACGCCTGGATGTGCTTCTTCTGTTGTTTTATATACATTTTGAGCTTCTAGCTGCTGGTCAGGCTCATAAATGTCTTCAATGTTCAAAACACCGTACACCGTGCCGTTTTGTTTTAAAAGAACGGTATCGCCTTTTTCATATCCGGATTCATCATGTACAGGAAGCGTGATCGGTATGCTCCAAACCGTTCCGTTTGCTAAACGCATGTCTTTCACGACACTCTCATAATCAGCTTGTGTTAAAAAGCCGGTTAGAGGGCTGAACGCACCTGTCGCAATTAACTCAAGGTCACTTAATGCTGTTGCATCAAGTTCGACTTCTTTTGAAACGCCTGATAGATCAAGATCCGGGTTGTACTGATTAATAAGTTGGCCTCCGTGGGCAGCAATGTTTGTCATGTGAAATTACCTCCGATAGTATTGAAATCATATATAAATACTTGGTATTAGATTCGGAAAAAAATTATGTTGTATGAAGACCGCATTCTGTTTTTCCAGAACCGCTCCAGCGACCGGAACGAATGTCGTCCATTGAAAATGCCGGTTTCGTACATGGTGCACAGCCAATGCTTGGGTATCCCTGGTCGTGTAGCACATTGTAATCAAGTTCGTGTTTTGTCACGTAGCGCCATACTTCTTTCCACGTCCAGTGAATAAGCGGGCACACTTTAATTTTTTTGAACCGGTTATCAAGATTTAAATAGTTTGTATTGGCTCTTGATTCCGATTGCTCGCGGCGCAGCCCTGAGATCCAGGCCGTTGATGGCGCCAATGCTTTTTGAAGCGGAATAATCTTGCGAATTTCACAGCACTTATTCGGGTTTGTCGCAAACAAGTCTGGCCCGAATTGTGCAGCCTGTTCCTCAATTGTCATCTCCGGCTGCTGCATACGAATATTCAGCTGCGGATAGCGTGCTTTTACTTTATCAATCGTTTCGTATGTTTCTTTAAAATGATAATGTGTATCAAGAAAAACGATTTCTGCATCTGGTTTTACCTGTGCAATTAAATCGATTAACACGATCCCTTCGATTCCGAAACTACAGGCATATACTAATTTCTCTCCATAAGTATCATATGCCCATTGCAATGTTTCGAGTGCCCCTTTTGTTTCTGAGTCTACTGGAAAATCAGGAACTTGATTTTGAAGCTCGTTCCACGATTCAAACGTAATCATTAATGCCCACCTCTCTTGTCGGTATTCTTTATGAATGAGTTTAGTTTATCAGAAAATAAAGGAAAGTCAATCCTATTTACTTACTCGGGATTTAAAAAAAGATTTGGTTTCGTTTTCAAATGACTGTCTGTTCTTTTTTTAACGCAGGAATGATATAATCAGAGGCGATGAATTCATTTTGGGAGGAAAACAAATTTGATTACAGTACAAGATGTCAGCCTTCGCTTTGGCGACAAAAAATTGTTTGAAGATATTAACTTAAAATTCACACCGGGGAATTGCTACGGATTGATCGGCGCAAACGGTGCCGGAAAATCAACTTTCGTAAAAATTCTGTCTGGTGATTTAGAACCACAGACCGGCCATGTATCCATGCCGAAAGATGCGCGCCTTACTGTTTTAAAGCAGAACCATTTTGAATATGAAGAGTTCAGTGTGATGGAAACGGTCATTATGGGCCACGCGCGTTTATATGAAGTGATGAAAGAAAAAGACGCAATTTATATGAAAGCGGACTTCACTGATGAAGACGGCATGCGCGCAGCAGAGCTTGAAGGCGAGTTTGCAGAAATGAATGGCTGGGAAGCTGAGCCGGAAGCAGCGATATTGCTTTCAGGTCTCGGCATTTCAGATACAATGCATGATAAACTAATGGCGGACTTGGACGGTTCGGACAAAGTGAAAGTGCTTCTTGCACAAGCGCTGTTTGGGAAGCCGGATGTTCTCTTGCTAGATGAGCCGACCAATCACCTTGACATACAGGCGATCCGTTGGCTGGAAGAATTTTTAATCAACTTTGAAAATACCGTTATTGTCGTATCCCATGACCGTCACTTTCTAAATAAGGTATGCACGCACACAGCAGATCTTGACTTTGGCAAAATTCAAATTTACGCAGGTAACTATGATTTCTGGTATGAATCAAGTCAACTGGCGCAAAGACTTCAGTCGGATTCCAATAAGAAAAAAGAAGAAAAAATTAAAGAGCTTCAGGCATTTATCGCGCGTTTTAGTGCAAATGCGTCCAAATCAAAACAGGCAACCTCCCGGAAAAAGTCGCTTGATAAAATTTCGCTTGATGACATTAAGCCGTCTTCCCGCCGCTATCCATACGTTCAGTTTACGCCGGAACGTGAAATTGGCAACGACGTACTTCGTGTCGACGGCTTGTCGAAAACGATTGATGGCGTGAAAGTGCTCGATAACGTCAGCTTTATTATGAATAATGATGACAAAATTGCCTTTGTCGGTACAAACGAAGCTGCAAAAACAGCGCTCTTTAAAATTTTGGCAGGTGAAATGGAGCCGGATGAGGGTTCATACAAATGGGGCGTCACAACAACGCAAGCCTATTTCCCGAAAGATAACTCCGAGTATTTTGACGGATCGGACATTACACTGGTTGAATGGCTGCGCCAATTTTCACCAGCTGATGAAAGCGAAAGCTTTTTGCGTGGATTCCTGGGCCGTATGCTCTTTTCGGGTGAAGAAGCACTGAAAAAAGCAAGTGTGTTATCCGGTGGTGAAAAAGTGCGCTGCATGCTGTCAAAAATGATGCTGTCCGGATCAAACATCCTTCTTTTGGATGAGCCGACGAACCATTTGGACTTGGAATCAATCACAGCGCTTAATAATGGCTTGATCAATTTTAAAGGCGCAATGATTTTCGCGTCCCATGACCATCAGTTCGTTCAGTCAACAGCGAATCGCATTATTGATCTTACGCCAAAAGGAATCGTAGATAAATCAGTTACGTATGATGAATATTTGGATGATGCGGAACTTCAGAAAAAAGTAAAAGCGATGTACGCCTCTTAATAAAAACGAAACGGCACCTCACAGGGGTGCCGTTTTTTTACTTTACAATCATCACCGGACAGTTCGTTCGCTTCATCACTTTATGGCTGACGCTGCCAAGGACAAATTGCTGCAGATTGTTTAGCCCTCGGCTGCCGAGAATGACCAGGTCCGCTTTATGGTCATTCGCATATTTTACAATGGCAGGTCCCGGATCGCCGTCTTTGACAAGAATCGTATAGGGAATGCCTTTTTCTTTAAAAAGCGCTTCGTGGCGGCCTAGTTTTTCCTGGCGTTCCCGCTGGACAGCGGCTAATCGTTCTGCTTGAAGTGCTGCCCCTCTTGACTTGTCTCGACTTGGGACAAATAAAATCGTGACGGTGCAGTGATCAGAAAAATGTGCCAATGCTGCGGCTTGCTCGGCAGCGCGGTAAGAATGCTCTGAGCCGTCGGCTGCCAATATAATAGAGTTGTACATAAGCGGTTCCTCCTGTTACGTTGCCCGGCGTGCCGCTTGCTGGATAGGGTCCCAAACGCCATTAACAGGCGGCGAGTAGCTTAAATCCAGATCTTCCAGTTCTTCAATTGTCATCTTGTTGAACAGCGCGGCTGCCAGCACATCAATCCGTTTTTCAGCTCCGTGTTTACCAATCGCCTGCCCGCCAAGCAGCCGGCCGGAATCGGGATCATACATGATTTTCACGCGTAACGGTGATGCCGTTGGATAATAGCCGGCTTTGTCTTTTGTCTCAATTGTAGATGTTTTATACGGAATACCCGCTTCCCGTGCGTCTTTTTCTGTTAAGCCGGTGGAGGCGGCAATCAAATTGAAAAACTTCATGACTGATGTACCGGTGATACCTTTAAACGAGCGTCGCTTTCCAGCCATATTTAATCCGGCGATCCGCCCTTGTTTATTGGCGGTTGTACCAAGCGGAATGTAATCAGGTTTTTGCTTCACAAGATGAAAATGAGTCGCACAGTCACCAGCAGCGTAAATACCTGGAATTGAGGTTTCCAACCGGTCATTGACGATAACCGCCCCATTTTGGAGCATGTTCATGCCGGTTTTCTTTAAAAAAGTGGTATTTGGGCGAATGCCGACCGCAGCAATAACTAAGTCGGCGGCGTGTGATTGGACGTCCGTCACAACATGCCCATCCTCAATCGCTTTTACTTCTTCGTTTACCGCCAGGATAATACCATGTCTTTCCGCTTCCAGGTGAAGAAGTTCAGCCATATCCGGATCAAGCATTGTGGCAATATGCCCACTCCTTTGAATGATCCGAATTCGCTTTCCGAGCCGGTGAATATTTTCAGCCAATTCAAGGCCGATGTAGCCTGCTCCAATAATGATGACTTCTTTTACCTGGTCCATTTGTAAGTCTTGAATGAGGCGCTTAGTATCCGGAATCGTTTTAACAACGTGAACCCGTTTTTCCGATGCTCCCTTCCATTTCGGCAGCATCGGACTCGCGCCAGTGGCGATCAGCAGGCGGTCATATGAAATGGTAAAAGCAGTTCCTGTTTCATGGTTTTCCCCCGACACCTTTCGCATAGAAGGACTGACAGACGTTGCTTCATGCAGAATGCGGGCATCAATGCCATATTTAGACTTGAATGTCTCTACGCTCCGGGCAATTAAGTCATCGGTCGATTTAATAAGTCCGCCGACTACATAGGGCAGCCCGCATTGACCGTATGAGTAAATGTGCCCTTTTTCAAGCACTGTAATTTCCGCTTCGCTGTCGTTATGAACGATTTGCATCGCCGCGCTCATTCCGGCTGCATCGCCACCGATAATCACGTATTTCATTTCGCTAATGCGTTTACATCGTCATATTTATCGCCTCTTGAAAATTCAGCGACGACATATGAACAGGTAGGCAGAATTTTCAGATTCTCTTTTCTTGCATAATCAGCAAGCGCATCAAGCAGTTGTCCAGCTACACCGCCGCCGCGAAGCTCGTTCGCTACATACGTATGATTGGCGTTTATTTTTCCGTCGCCGGCAGGGGCATACGTAATTTCTGCTACACGCTGTCCATCCTTCTCCATATAAAAAATGCCTTCTTCATGTTTAATTGGTTCCATAATCAAAAACCCCTTTCCTTGTTCTCTTTTTCAGTATACCCTTTTTAAGACGGTACATTAACCTCTTTTAAAGTGCGGAACAAGAACAATTAGAGCTGAATATGCTACAATATGAGTGTAATAGTGATTGAACGAAAGGAGTTGTCGCTTGTGAAGGAATCTACGAAAACACATGTGTTTTCCAAGGGTGAGGAAATTGCAAACTCCATCACTCACGGAATTGGCGCTCTGCTCAGTATTGCCGCACTCGTTATCTTAATCGTCTTTTCCGCTATTTATGGAAACGGCTGGCACTTGGCAGGGTTTATGGTTTTTGGGATTACCATGGTACTGCTTTATTTGTCCTCCACGCTCGTGCACAGTTTTCCCCAGGGTAAAGTGAAAGATTTGTTTGAAATCTTCGATCATGCGTCTATTTATTTGTTTATCGCGGGCACCTATACACCATTTTTATTTATCGCGGTACAAGGAACACTCGGCTGGACGTTATTTGGTCTCGTATGGGGGATGGCCATCGTCGGCACCGTCTTTAAATGTTTTTTTGTGAAGCGGTTTGTGGGCTTTTCGACCTTTTTGTACGTTGTAATGGGATGGCTGATCGTTTTTGCATGGGGACCCCTCACGGAAATGTTATCTCCTATGGCGATGTCTTTCCTCGTAACTGGCGGGATTTTGTATACAGCAGGCGCGGTTTTTTACGTCTGGCGCGGTTTTCCATATCATCATATGATTTGGCATTTGTTTGTACTCGCCGGAAGTGTCTTTCACTTTTTTGCTGTACTTGGACTGCTTCCAGATGCATAAAAGGCTGTCTCATTAAACTGAGACAGCCTTTTATGCATCTGCGGTAACACCCCTGCCTCTACGTGGAACCGCAGGAAGAGGTGTCGTCATTTTTGATTCATGATATAGCGGTATTTTTTCATGTCTGCTTCAAGTAACGCGGCGGTGTCTTCGCTGTTTCTGTAAAAGGGTGTCCAATGGTTTTTTTCTAATTCTTCCACCCAGTATGGGGAGGATTGAACAGCATTCAAAAGGGATGACCACTGCTCTTTTTCTGGCTCACTCATTTCACCAGATCCCATCACGCCGCGCCAATGCGGAAACACGACATCGATGCCTTGTTCTTTCCATGTCGGTACATCAGGCAAATGGCCGAGCCGTTCCGGTGACGAAATGGCGATGATCCGAACGTTTTCTTCCTTTGCAAATGTTTCTGACTGGGATGAGGAAAGAGAAGCTGCCGCAATTTCCCCCGCTTGGAGCGCAGACAAAAGTTCGTCACCGTTTGAATAACGAAAAAAGCGAAGCGATGCAGCGGAAAGTCCTGTAGCACGGGCCGCTTCAGAAAACGCAATTTGGTCATCATTCCCAAACTGTGGTTCAATGCCGATTGGGTAGAGATCCGGCTGTTTTTTCAGTCGTTGCATAAAGTCTGTAATAGATTGAATCGGCGAGTCATCCATTACAATGACCGCCTGCCATTCACTTGCCATCGTGGCAAGCGGGGTAAATTCCCGGTAGTTAAGTGTACTATGGCCAAGCAGGTTATTTGTTAACAGCAAACTGGATGTCATCGCGATCGTATGAGGACCGGATTCTTTTAAATGTGCCCATCCATCGTTACCCCCTTCTCCTTCTTCATAGATGATTTGTACGTTATACTTCGTCAGTTTTTCCTTTTCTATGACGGTTTTAAGCGAATTAGCGAGGGCATCCCATCCTCCGTCCGGAGAGCCTGGCACGATAAAGGTAAGTTCCTGCTGCGTGAGCGGTTTTTTGGATGGTGTACAGCTGGCAAGCACGATGGAAGCAAGCAGCAGGAGTATGTATTTCTTCCTCATCATTCGATCTTAAAATAGCGCCGCTCAGGCCGGCCGACAATGCCATATTCGTGTTCTACCCGGCACTTTCCAGTTGTCACCAAATATTCAAGATAGCGGCGCGCCGTTGTACGGGAAGCACCGATTTTTGCGCCCATTTCTTCAATGGAAATGCCGCTCTCAAGCTCCTGAAGAACGCCGGATACGCGGTTTAATGTAACGCTGTCAATGCCTGTCGGAAGCTGGGCAGCATGTCTGGGTTCCTGCTGCACTGTCCCAGCGAAATACGCATCAACCACGTCTTGCGTTATATGGTCTGTCGCGGATAAAAGGTGTTTTTTCTTCTGATATTCTTTCATCACAGCAGTGAATTTCTCCATCGATACCGGCTTCACCAAATAATGAAATACACCGTAGCGGAGTGCTTCTTGCAGCATATGTTTTTCAGAAGCAGCTGTAATCATAATAATATCGGTTTTCGGAAACCGTTCTTTTAACAACGGCAAAAGTTCTGTGCCCAGCATATCTGGCATGTAAATATCGAGCAGCAGCAAATCAGTCTCATTTTTCTTTAGCAGTGCCAGCGTATCGGCTGCATTCAGTGCTTTTCCAACAACGATAAATCCGTCTAATTGCTGTAGAAATTGTTCTTGTATACTGGCAATACGAAAGTCGTCTTCTGCAATCGCAACACGAATCATGAATATCCATCCTTTTTTGTCAGTCTTCTTTCGGTATGTAAATCGTAAAAATGGTTCCAGCAGGCTCATTCGGTACCACTTCAATCATGCCGTGAAACGATTCAACGGCTTCTTTCACATTGTGGAGCCCAAATCCCCGTCCGTCTCCTTTTGTAGAATAGCCTTTTTCAAATAAAAAATGGAGTACTTGTTCATCGATGCCGGTCCCGTTATCTGTTACTTCGATAATTAACGTTGGGCTGGCATCCGTAATAAGAAACGTAACGAGCGGCTGCTTTACTTGTTTAACCGCTTCAAAGGCATTATCAATTAAGTTGCTGATGACCGTCAGCAGCGAGTGGGCGTCTATATGTGCAGGAAGGGCTGACAATGTGCTTTCTTGTTCGATTGTAAAAAACACTTTTCGCTCGGACGCTTTGGCGGTTTTGCCTAATAAAACCGCTTGAATAAGGTCATCCTGAATTTGCTTGAATACAATCTGATTTTGAAGTGACACGCTGTCGGCTTCTTTTTGAATAAAATCAAGTGCTGCTTCATTCCGTCCGAGCTGCAAAAGGCCGGACAATACGTACAGCTTATTCATAAATTCATGCGTCTGGGCACGCAGGTCATCGGAATAGAGACGCATTTCATCAATCGTTTTTTTGTACATGGCTGCGATTTTAGACGGTTCAAATCCAAGTGTATCGGCTAATATGCTTTTCGTCAGCCAGATCCCGCCCACTACCCCCGCTAACAGAGCAAAGGCAGCTGCGATTAAAATTTCACCGGTTTGAGCGGCTGTTTTCTGTGCAATTGACTTTTTTGAAAATTCAACGGAAACGGTCCCAATCACTTCTGTATAGTTATCTGTTGTTTTCATAATAGGGGCTTTTCCAATAATGGCTTCTCCGTCTGTTCCTGTTTCTTCCACCGTATACGTCCCGCCATAAATGAGCGAGCGGCTATCGGACTCCCGGAGCAGTTCGTTATTCCCGTAGGTGGACAACACAGTGCCGTTTCGTCCGGCAATAGAAATGGACTGTGCTTCGGTCCGCTCTTGTATATGTTCAAGGACAGGTAATAGCGTTTCGCGGTCACGTTGTTCCACTAAAAAAGCGGTTGTCTCCGGCATCAACGAAATCGTCTGTGCGGTTTGAAGCGAAAGCTGGTGAACCTGTTCGGCCGTTTCCCCCGTTTGAATAGCGTAAAAAACAGTGGACATACCGGCAATAATGAAAAAAAGTAAAGAAAAAACAAGCGCAAAAATTTTCGTCCGGAGTGGGACTGTTTTCGTTTTCATGAAGGCTCCAATCTGCTTTTGATCAAATTGTACGAAACATTTGATCAGATGAAAAGAAAAAATCCCGGATTCGAAAAAATCCGGGCCGGGATATAAATTACAACGAAATAACACCAAACAATAAAGCAGTCATCGTCATCACAAGGGATGTTCCGACTGTCCACAGAATTGTAAACCGCTGATACTGCCCGAAATCCACTTTTGCCATCCCGACAAGCAAATAAGTTGATGCTACAAGCGGGCTAAGTAAATGAACCGGCTGCCCAAGCAATGACGCACGGCCAAGTTCAACGGCGCTGATGCCATATGTCGAAGCGGCTTCTGCAATAATCGGCAGAACCCCAAAGTAATACGCGTCATTGGACATGAAAAACGTGAACGGCATGCTTGTAATCGCAGTAATAATCGGCAAGTGCGGTCCCATTGAATCCGGAATGACAGCAACTAAGCTGTTGGCCATTGCATCGACCATTTCTGTTCCAGATAAAATACCGGTGAAAATACCGGCTGCGAAGACAAGTGACACTACCGCCAGCACATTGCTTGCATGTTCGGCAATTCTCTCTTTTTGGTGCATCACTTTCGGATAATTTACGGTGATCGCGATGGCAAACGCCAGCATAAACAAAATCGGAAGCGGCATAACGCCTAAAATGAGCATCGCCATAAGTACAATGGTTAACGCAAAGTTAAACCAAATAAGCTTCGGCCGTTTCCATTTTGCTTCTTCCTCCGAAACAGCGGCAGTGGCTGTGCTAAAAAACGTTAAATAACTTTTTCCTTCCGCCTGCTGCTGGAGCTCTTCCATCGAAAGGACTCCAAGACGTTTTCTTTCCTGTTTCCCCATCCAATATGCTGACAAAATGACCCATAAAGCTCCCACGATCATCACTGGAATCAACGGGTTAAATAACTCCTGCATATCAATGTTCAACGCACTCGCCGCACGAGCAGTCGGACCGCCCCAAGGTGTCAAGTTCGTCACCCCCACAGCCATCAACGCAACAGCCGGCAAAATAAGCGGATTCATTTTCAACCGCTGATACAGCGGCAGCATCGAAGAGATCGTAATCATATACGTTGTTGTTCCATCTCCATCAAGGGAAACAATCATTGCCAGCACGGCGGTGCCGACCACAATTTTCATTGGATCCCCTTTAACCGCTTTCAAAATTTTGCCGACGACTGGATCAAAAAGTCCAGCATCGATCATAATCCCAAAGTACAAAATCGCAAACATAAGCATAACGCCGGTCGGTGCAAGTTCTGTAATGCCAGTAAGCGCCATATCACCGATGCCAGAACCAAATCCAGCAAAAACAGCAAATGCGGCCGGTACAATCATTAAGGCGATTAATGCGGATAATTTTCCACTCATAATTAAATACATGAAAACAGCTATCATGGAAAAACCGAGAATGGCGAGCATTGTCATCGTTAAACACTCCTTTTCATTTTTATGAAAACGCTTTATTATTGAATAATTTAATTAAATTAAGTGGAAAGGTATATAAAACGAAAATTAAAAAAGTATTAACAATAAAAGTTTTTGTGTTCATAAAAACTAATTCATATTTTGCTTCGCTTTTTCTATAAAAAAGACTTTTATTAATTAACCATTCCCCCCATCTGTTTATCCTTTTGTAGGGAGGGTAGAAAATTTACTAAATCAAACTAGAATAAAGGAGGAAACGGCATTGGATCTCAATTTGAAAAAGAGGCTGCTCGCCAGTGGAATGGCAGCCGTATTAATGCTTGGCGGCTTATCCGCCTGTGGAGACAGTGAAGAACCGGAAGATCAGCAGGAGGGCCAGCTGGATGAAGAAAACGAGCCAGATCAAGATAATGAGGATCAAAATGACCAGCTTGATGATCAAATCAAACAGGATGACACCATTAATGATGGTGTTGATATGCAGGATGGAGAAAAAGACGATAAACTAAACGAAGAAGAAAATAAATAATTTGTTCTCAAATCGCCTGTCTGTTTCTTCAATTAAAAAAGAAAACCCACAAAAAAGAGCTCAATAAACGTCTTCCAGCGCTTTTCGCAATAGCGACATACTGCGGTCAAGATCTGTTTTCACTTGTTTCTTATAGAGTTTCGCTTTTTCATAGTCAGCGAATTGGTAAATAACAATTTCTTTATATTTTGCGCCTTCCTGCACTTTTTTCTGGCGCATTAAAATACCATCATCAATTAATTCATGAAGTGACCGGTATATTTCAGAATGATTCGGCTCGTATCCGAAAGGTTTAAAGTTTGCTTTTAATTCGTCCATCGCCTGCATTCCATACATTTTATGTTCTTCAACAAAATGGATCATATAAAGCTTTAAAAAAGCACGTTGTTTAATTAAAAATTTCCCTTCACCTCTAGGCATTTTTCCATCACTCCTTTCTTTTTAGTTTAATAGCTTGTTTTAAAATTGTCAAATTTGAATTTTGCACATATTGTATTTTAAAAAATAAAAACGGCCGAAGCCGTTTTCGTTAAAATGTTGTAAAATGAAATATTTTTTGGAATGCATAGATGATTCGTTTGCCAAGCGACATGTTGTCGTTGTGTTCCTCGTACGCATCTGTATAAATCGCTCCTTGGTTTTCCCACAACATTTGGAAATAGCCATCCACTTCACTTATAATTTCACTATCGTTGGCTGCTCTTATTTTGACGTCTGTTTCCGGGTTGTAGTTATTCAGATTTCGCGACGTATGATTGGCTGAACCGCTTATAATAACGGTCTCCTTTTTATGTTTCACATAGATCATTTTCGGATGGAATTGCTCCGGCGACTGAGCAAACCAGCGCACTTCTACTTTGTTGTCTGTGTCTTCCCGCAATTCAGCTGCCATTGGGATATTCGGCAAGCCTGTTTTTTTACGTCCGAATGAATTTTTGTTTGTATCAAGAATGAGCTTCACGTTCACCCCGCGATTTGCCGCATTAGTCAGCCCTTCAATAACAGTACGGTCGGCTAAATAAAACATTGCCAGCCAAATTTCATCTCCTTTTTTTGCTGCATCAATTTCATCGTGGACCGCTTCCTGAATTTTTCCTTCTGTTAGGAGCTGCACACGAACATCCCCTTCGTTTTGATGCGGATCAATGGAATCCGGAAAATTGATTTCACGCCGGGTGTCCGCAGCCGCTTTTTCACTTTTAAGCATGTCTCCAACGAGCGCTCCTTTTACTTCAAACGCCACGTTGGCAAAATAATAGCTTGCATCATGCGGATTTGCTGAACTGATCAGTGTCGTTTGTTCTGTCGTAATCGTTTTCCTGTGATTGGCTTTGACGTTAAAAAGTTTTAAATAGGAACGAATCGTCATATCCGGTGCGGTGTCGGAAAAAGCATTTGGCAACCAGCCGTTTTGGCTGTCACCCCACCACGTAAACAGCATCCGATAAAATCCGCTGTAAATTGGGGTCGGATCACGAAAGGCATCCATGTTTGTTTCCACGACCTTGATGCCAGCCTTTTTCATTTGCACAAATTCCGGCACTGAATGAGAGCGGTATGATGAGTTTACTTCGTCTGTGACGAAAATGATAGGCATATCGGGGTTCGCTTCTTTTTTAGCGATTAGTGCATTTGTCATTCTCTGAACATTCGCTGGATATTCTTTCTTTTTTTCATGATAAGAATTGAATAAAAAATAATCAAGGACGATAAACTGTTCCGCTTCGTTTATAATTTCGAGCGTTCTTGTGAAAATTTCTTCCTTAAAAAATGTCTCGCTGTTTTTTTCACCAGATAAATTGTAGAAAAAATCGACATCTTCTTCATGTACTGTGTATTCTTTGCTTTTGTACGATATATTGTCTGGCAGCGGCCGATAGACATTGTACATCATAATAATCACATATAAAGACAAAAAAAGAATGGCGAATAAGCGCCGCTTTCCCCATTTATCCAGCCTTATTTTCATAACGGCTCCCCCGTTCTCTCTGTTTCTTTTATCATACCCATGCCTGTACGGGGAAAAACCGGCTGAAAGATTTTTTAAACACGTTCAAACAGCATCGCAACACCAATTCCACCCGCACTTCCAACTGCCGCAACCCCATACGTTTCATTACGCTGCTGCATGCCGTAAAAAAGCCGCAGTACAAGCATCGCTCCTGACGCCCCATACGGATGCCCAAGTACAAGCCCGCCTCCGTTCGGATTTAGTTTTTGGAGCGGAATGTCCAGTTTTCGAGCGGCATATACGAGTTTTACCGCAAAGGCTTCATTTATTTCCCACACATCAATGTCTAAAACAGTTAAACCTGTTTTTTGAAGCAGCTTTTCAATCGCCGGGACAGGTGTTGCAGCTGGAAAGTTCGGATCGGCACCAGCGACGGCACTTGCGATCACTTTTAAACCAGGTGCTCTCACAGACGTCATCGACACAGCACACGCCGCATCGTTAAAGGCAGATGCATTCAATGCCGTCACGGTGCCGCCTGATTTAAAAGCAGCTTTCGCCCGCGGCGCAATTTTTTCAACTGGGCGTTTTTTCATGGCGGCTTCATCTTGCTTATAGCCGCCAACCGGAACGATTTCTTCGCTAAACCGCTTTTTCTTTATCGATTCCTCATATCGCTTATAGCTTAAAATCGCATAGTCGTCCTGCTCTTTTCTAGAAATATGTTCCCGTTCAGCGAGCCATTCTGCCGCGATCCCCATTTCAGGATCGCCAATCGATGCAGGGGAAAAGACGGCTTTTTCCGGACGAGGTGATGTGCTGGAGCTTTCACATCCGCCCGCGATGATGAATTGTGCCCCGTCGGATTGAATAATGGCGGCACCGAGCCGGATCGCTTCTAAACCAGATGAACATTGCCGGTCAACCGTCAAGCCGGGTACGGTTTGGGGAAGCCCGGCCAAGAGCGAAGACAAGCGCGCAATGTTTCCACCTGGTCCGGTCACATTGCCAAGAATCACCTCGTCAGGTGGAACGTTCACTGATTTTGTTAAAGACGTGATAACAGGCGCAGCAAGCTCAGCCGCCCCAATGTGCGCAAAAATGCCGTCTTTTACGCCAACCGGTGTCCGTCGCGCATCCGTGATGTAAACCGTCATAGAAACGCCTCCCTTGCTTTCTTTTGCAAGTCTTTACGGGCGATTTTCCCGTTTGATGTAAGCGGCAGCTCGTTCAGTTGAATCCAGCGTCTCGGCAGTTTTTGAACCGATAAGGCTTGTTTGGCAAACGCTCGGACCACGGTGGCAGCGGCTTGTCCTGTATAAAAGCAGATAATCCTTTCGCCTAGCCGCGGATCTGGAATGGAGGTTACGGCGGCCATCTCAACTCCCGGACATTTCACAATGATGCGTTCTATTTCTTCCGGATACACGTTGACCCCGCCGGTAATGATCATAAACTGTTCCCGGCCAACGATGTATAAATAGCCTTCTTCATCTAAATAGCCGGCGTCCCCAACTGTATAAAATCCGTCTTCTCTAACATCCAGCTGATAGGAGCCCTGCTCCACATAACCGCTGAACAGCATCGGGCTTTTCACAAAGACTGTGCCAATTTGATTAGCAGAAAGGCTTTTTCCATCCGATCGAATCTCAATCGTCACGCCTGTGCTTGGCTTTCCGGAAGAAGCAGGCCGCTCTTTGTAATCATCCGGCGTCATGTAAGAAACGAAGCTCAGCTCGGATGCGCCGTAAAACTCGTAAAGAGGCGCTTTTGGATACGAATTCATCCACTGCTGCTTTCTTTCAGCTGTCCAGCCGGCACCGGATAGGAAAACGAGCCCCGCAGAAGCAAGCTCTCCTTGCTGATCGATGGCTTCAAGCATCGTCGGCACCGCATAAAAAACGAACGATTCGGTTGTATTTAATGCTTCGATCACACTTTGCGGCAAAAATTTATCCATCAATACAATCGGCTGTCCGCTAAAAAGCGCAAAAGCCGTGCCATATAAAAAAAGAGAATGATGAATAGGACCGGCAATGACCGCCGTTTCCTGACCGGTCAATGGAAAATCAGCCAATCCCGCTTCAAAGCTTTTCAGCCAGGAAAACTGGTTTCGGGCAAATTGCTTTGGCGTGCCGCTTGACCCAGAAGTAAAGCCGGAATAAAACAACGCTTCGGAATCCGGATGGCAATAGGAAGAAGGCGCTGTTTTTTGAATGAGCCCGCCGATTTCACTTAGATCGTCTTCCCCAATAAACAGCGCCGGTTTTGCCAGGTGAAGCCGCTCGGCTCGTTCCGCATGGGTCATTCGTGGATCAAGCGGCATAAAAGTAAAGCCGGCCCGGACTGCGCCGCAAAACAAAGCAAGTGTTTCCCACCGATTTTGTGCTGTTAGCGCAACGATATCGCCAGGCTGGCCCTGTAAAAGAAGCCACGCTGCTGCCCGCTTCGTTATGTCTTCCCATCTGCTGCATGTAAAAACCTCATTTTTTGTTTGTACACAAATAGACTCCGAGCACGTTTGTGCCCGGAGCGATTGTGTGGATGTCATGTTCATTATCGATCCCCCCACAGTACTATATCAAATTTTAGGCAGCGCGGCGAAAAGATGGCACGGCCTGCAGTGCTGTCCGCAGTTTCGGGACAAGAACAGCGGCAGCAGCCGACTTTAAAACGTCTCCCGGAATAAACGCCATGCTTGCAATCGTCACTTCTTTTAATCCAACACCTGTAACAAAGGATTGAACCGGTATGCCGATTGCGTATAGAACTGCGACACCGCCCACAAGATTGGCAGCGAACGTCCGGCGTGCTGTCAGCTTAGCGGCACGTTCGGTTAACAAGCCAATAACAAAAGCTCCTGCAATCCAAGAAATCAAAAAGCCGGCACTTGGTCCCGCAAACACAGCAAGACCGCCGCGCCCTCCGGCAAGAAGCGGTGCCCCTGCTGCGACTGTAAGGAGAAAGATAATTTGGCTGAGTGCCCCGAGACGCGCGCCGAGTACACCGCCGGCAATCATGACCCCAATCGTTTGAAAGGAAATCGGCACCGGTGTAAAAGAGAGCGGAATAGGCGGCAAGAAGCCTAAAACGCCCATAATAGCCGCAAACATGGCTGCCTGCATCCAGTGAATTGTTTTCATATATGTATTCCTCCAATAAATCGTTTTTTTTATTGTAAAGGTCTTTTCGCTTTATTGTCAACTGAATTTAATTTAAGTTAACAAATAACACAACATACTTTTTTCGGCCGGTATGGTAAAATAGTGCCCATACATATATATTTCCACGCAATGAGGTGCTTGTTTTGACGATTGAACCTTCTATAAAAATGGCTGCGTTCGACTCATCCATTTTTAGTAATTTAAAAACGTATACGGATGAAAAAAAACAAAAAGGAAAAACACTGATTGATTTAAGCCTCGGCAGTCCGGACTTGCCTCCGGACGAGCGAATCCGGGCTATATTAGCTAATGAAAGTGCGAAATCGGAAGCATACGGCTATACACTCGGTGGGACAGAACTTTTTTATAAATCCGTTGCCGACTACTATAAAAGACGTTCTGGAATAAACCTAAATCCAAAGACAGAAATCGTTCAGACGATGGGCTCTCAGGAAGGGCTCGTTCATCTTCCGCTTGCATTTTGCAACCCCGGTGATATTGTTCTGACGACCAATCCGGCTTACGTGGCTTATGAAGCGGGTATTACGCTTGCAGGAGCTGTCCAGTATTACATGCCGCTTCTGTCTGAAAATCGATTTTTGCCGGATTTGTCCCTCATCCCGGACGATGTGGCGAAAAAAGCGAAATTGATGCTCTTAAATTTACCAGGCAATCCGGTACCAGCGATGCCGGATGACGCGTTTTTTGAACAGGTCATCGTATTCGCCAAAAAGCATCAAATTATTGTGCTGCACGATGCTGCTTATTCGGAGTTTTATTTTACGGGCGAAAAGCCGTTTAGTTTTCTTGCGATTCCTGGGGCGATGGAGGTTGGAATAGAAATTAACTCCCTATCCAAAAGCTTCAGCCTCGCTGGTGCACGAGTTGCCTACATCGCCGGGAATGCCGGCATGATCGCTGTTTTAAAACAATTGAAATCAAACCTCGACTATGGGGTATTTGACCCGATACAAAAAGCGGCGGCTTTTGCTCTTGATCAGGCGGAAGAAATTACAGACAAGCTTCGCGCTGAATTTCGTGCACGTGCCGAGGCCCTCTCGACAGGGCTTCAGAATATTGGCTGGCCTGTTGAGCGTCCAAACGGCGGGATGTTTTTATGGGCGAAAATTCCGCGCGGAGAAGATGATCGGGCGTTTGTGTTTCAAGCCATTGACGAGTCTGGTGTCGTGATGGTTCCCGGCAGTGCGTTTGGCACAGCGGGCAAAGACTATGTGCGGATTGCGCTTGTTCAGCCCGTTCCCATACTAAAGCAAGCGGCAAAAGAGCTGAAAAAGGTGATTTCATGAATGGGATATGGCAATAATGGAAAAAATGAAATTAAAACGAACACTCCGGCTGTCTCCCTTTCAAGTTATCGTGCTTCTTTATTTGATAGGCGTTGTTTTTTCAAGCATTTTATTGCTGCTGCCAGTTGCCCATAAGCCAGGTGTTGAAATTGCGTTTATTGATGCAGTTTTTGTCGCTGTCAGTGCTCTTAGTGTCACTGGGCTCACCCCTGTCAGCACGGTTGACACCTTTAGCACGACCGGCTATTTTTTTATTTTGCTGATTTTGCAGGTCGGCGGTATTGGTATTATGACATTTAGTTCGATGGTTTGGCTGCTGTTCGGCAAACGAATCGGCATGCGGGAACGGCAGCTCATTATGGCCGATCAAAATCGGACGGATTTAAATGGGCTTGTCAGGTTAATGCGTGAAATTTTCCTGCTTATTTTGGCGATTGAAGCCGTCGGTGCCATTGTACTCGGCATTTATTTCACACAATATTATCCGACACTTGGCGAAGCATTTCTGCATGGCCTGTTTGCATCAGTCAGTGCGACCACTAATGGCGGGTTTGATATTACCGGTGCCTCGCTTATTCCATATGCGAACGATTATTTCGTCCAGTTTGTTCACATGGTGCTGATTATTCTTGGAGCAATCGGATTTCCTGTGCTGATTGAAGTAAAAGATTTTCTTACTTATCGCGGTTCACGCAAGTTTTCATTCAGCTTATTCACAAAATTAACGGTGACGATGTACGTTCTTTTAGCCGCAGTTGGTACAGCAGGGCTGCTTTTGTTTGAACGGCATAACTTTTTAATGGATAAAACGTGGCATGAATCGTTTTTTTATGCTGCTTTTCAGTCGATTGCATCCAGAAGCGGGGGGGTAACGACACTGGATTTAAATGATTTTTCATCGCCATCGCTTCTTCTGCTGTCGATGCTTATGTTTATCGGCGCTTCCCCGTCCAGTGTCGGGGGCGGCTTACGGACGACAACCGTTGCCATTGCGGCATTGAGTGTGTTTACATTTGCACGCGGAAAAAATACGATTAAAGTGTTTCAGCGGGAAGTGCACCCGATTGATGTACACCGGTCATTTGTCGTTGTCGCCACCGGGTCATTTATCTGGTGTATGTCGATTATGATGCTTTCTTATCTAGAGCCTGAGGTGGCACTGCTGCCGATCATTTATGAAGCATCTTCTGCATTTGGAACGACTGGATCTTCTTTGGGCATTACTAGCGTTATTGGGGCGCCGGCGAAAATCATTTTAATCGGGCTTATGTTTATCGGCCGTGTCGGCTTATTCTCCCTTTTGTTCCTTATTCGCGGCAAAGAAATAAAAGATTCCTACCATTACCCGAAAGAAAGAATTTTAATTGGCTAAAAAAGTAAAAGCCGTCTTTATCGACGGCTTTTACTCATCTCCAGTAATTTTATTGAAATTCTTTCTTTTGCTGCCCGCTCAGGTTTGGCGGCTGGTTTGGCCAAATACATGTAAACCATACCGACAAATACACTGCCGCCAATGATATTTCCAATTGTGACCGGAATTAAGTTATGGATCGCACTTGCAATAGAGATCGCTTCCGGATGCGGTACAACGAGCGTCAGGCTGAAAAGCACCATATTGGCAACGCTATGCTCAAAGCCGGCTACCACAAAGGTCATGACGAACAAAAGCATCGTCACAATTTTCTCCATATCGCCCTTCATCTGCATCGGAATCCAAACCGCGAGACAGACAATCCAGTTACATAAAATCGCTTTAAAAAATAATTCAGATGCCGGGTAATGCATTTTGTGTGAAACGACATCCATTAAATATTGAGAGTTGGCCGGATCGTTATAAATGCCGGCTGCGCCAATAAATAAAGCAAAGAATACCGCACCTAATAAATTTCCTGTATAGCAGACGGCTAACACAGCCAGCGAATCTTTCCATGTTGTTTTGCCGCTTATGGTACTCATCGTAAAATACATCGTATTGCCAGTAAACAGCTCTGCACTTCCATATATAATCAAGACGAGCGCAATGCCAAAAAAGGCGCCGAGCATAAGCGCTGTTGCAGGCGATCCCGCATCGAAAAAGGGTTCAGCAAGTTTAAAAGAAAGCATAATAGCAAAACCGATGAAAAAGCTGGCCAGCATCGCTTTGACGATGTACTGTATTGGATTGTTTTTTAAGATGGCTGATTTTTTAACCGCCCACGTATTTATTTCTTCGTAAGCCTCTTTTTTCATTTTATTCACTCGCTCTTCTTGTTAGTTTGTGAAATAAATCACAATTTATTTACACTTTTATTATATGCCCTCTTTTCCCAAAGTCTACAGAAAAGTTGTCACAACTTTTTGTCCTTTTTTAAAGCGTTATCAATAATTTTCCCTAAAGAAAAAAGAGATGGTCTGAGTAAGCGCCATCTCTTTTTCAAAATCTTTTAAAGCAGCGGAAAAAACCACGGCAAAACGAGCGATGTAATAATCGAGGCGACCCCCATCGCTGCGCTTGAAACCGCACCTTGGACCGGTCCTTCGAGCACGGCCTGACTTGTGCCGATCCCGTGAGAAACGGTTCCGATGCCAAGTCCTCTCGAAAACGGATCTTTTATGTGAAAGACATTTAGCAAAAACGGTCCGAATACGGCACCAAATATGCCTGCTGTCATGACAAACGCTGCAGCGAGCGACGGGTCGCCGCCAATAATAAGCGCGGCTTCAATCGCGACAGGCGTGGTTACTGCTTTCACCGCGGCGGTTGCTTGAATTGTTTCCGACAAGCCGAATGCAGCCGACAGCCCGACAGCAGACGCAATTGTAGACATTGTTCCGACCACAAGGCCTACTACAGCAGGCACAAGCCGTTCTAGAAGAACTTCCCGATTATGATAAAGCGGCACAGCAAGTGCGACCGTTGCCGGACCCAACAAAAACGTCATAATGTCTTTCGCTGGTGTATACGCTTCGTAAGAACCATTAAATGCAAGAAGAATGGCGATCACAACCACCGTTGATGTAAAAACAGGCGTTGTAAAGGGTGAGGGAAAACGCATTGAAATGACTCGCGCCCCTAAGTAGACTAAAACAGTCAATGCAATATAAAGAATTGTCACTATTTTGACCTCCTTTTAGCCGACAGGAAATTTGACAGCCCAGCCGTTATAAAAAGACCAATAATCGAACTCCCTGCAATCATCAGGAAAAGGGCAACACCGTCTGAGCGAATTAAATCACCATACGCCATCAAACCAACTGCGATTGGAATAAAAAAGAACGCTAAATGCTTGTTTAAAAACGCCGCACCTGACCCAATAAAGCGGTCCGGCACGATCCCCGTTAACAGTAACAAAAGTAAAGTGAGCATACCGAATACACTTGCCGGGATGGGAATGTGGAGCACAGAAACAGTCCAAACCGACAGCTGGTAAAGAGCAGTTAAGCAGGCAATTTGAATAAAGAAAAGGATCCATTTTTTCATTGGGATTACCGCTTAACCGTAAAGAAACCTTTCATTTTCACTTCACCGGCTTCATTTTCAATTGTTACACTCCCTTTTCCCGCTTCTTCATCTATCCAGCTGCCTTTTATAGCAAGAGGCTCACCAGGGTATGTCATCGCCTGGAAACGGGCGTCATAGGACGTGAGCGGCTCGGCACACCATTCATCAATCGCCCGGCTCCCCAGCGCCATAACGAGCATGCCGTGCGCAATACAGCCCGGCAGCCCGGCTTTTTTAGCATATTCGGCATCGGTATGAATCGGATTATGATCTCCTGATGCGTGTGCATAGGATTCTATGTCTTCTTGTTTGATCGTCCATTGAATCAGATTAAACATGACGGTCTCCTTTCTGCTCGATAAGGACAGAACGGGAAATAATAGCTGTTTCATTCTCTTTTATGTAGGTTGTTTCAAGCTTCGCGAACGTCATGTTTTTTTTCATTGTTTTTCCGGTTATGTAAACAATGGCTTCAATTTGATCCCCAGGGTAAACAGGTTTTATGTATTCGTATGATTGGCTGCCATGCAGTACACAAGCGGGATCATACTGAAGCAGTCGAGTTAATTTATAAAATGACATGCCCCCCTGAAAATCCATGACTGTCGCAAAAGTTGGCGGGATCTCTTGAATGGAATCGCTTGCAAAAACAGCTTGTTTAAAAGCATTCACTTCTTTTTCTTCAATTTTGTAAACATAACGGTACAATTCTGTTTTCTCTTTCATTGTCTCACCCTTTCTTTTGATGATTTTATCATACAATCAACAAAAAAGGACCCCTTGAAAAGAGGCCATTTTTGTTAACAAACAGGTTCCTGTTCGTGTGCATGTTCCACGATGAATCCCATGTCTTCAATCATTTTATGATCAGCGGTCGTTTCCTGGCCGGCTGTTGTTAAATAGTTGCCGAGAAAAATCGAATTGGCGGCATATAAGCCGAGCGGCTGTACCGAACGCAAATTCACTTCCCGTCCGCCGGAAATACGGATTTCTTTTGATGGGTTAATAAACCGGAACAAAGCCAGTACCTTTAAGCAAAAAGAAGGTGTGAGCGGTTTTGCATGCTCAAGTTTCGTACCGGGAATCGCATGTAAAAAATTAACCGGGATCGAATCAGCATCCAGTTCGCGCAGGCTGAAGGCCATATTGACAATATCTTCATTTGTTTCGCCCATTCCGATAATGACACCGGAACATGGTGACATGCCGCTTTCTTTGACGCGCCCGACCGTTTCAGTCCGGTCATTGTATGTATGTGTCGTTGTAATTTCACTATGGTGCTCTTTTGACGTATTAATATTATGATTATACCGGTCCACCCCGGCTTCCTTCAGCTGTGCGGCTTGTTCTGGCTTTAAGATGCCAAGACACGCACAAATGCGCATTTGATATTTTTCTTTAATTTCTTTCACGGCACCTGTGACTGTTTCAATTTCTTTTTTAGACGGACCTCTTCCGCTTGCGACGATACAATATGTATTCGCTCCAAGCGAATGCGCTTTTTCGGCGCCTGCCACGATTTGTTCCCGGTCCATCATCCGGTATTTTTCGATTGGGGCAGTTGATTTAGATGATTGAGAGCAATAGCCGCAATCTTCGGGGCATAGCCCTGATTTTGTGTTGATGATCATATTAAGCTTCACTTTTTTGCCGTAATAATGGCGGCGGATCTGAAAAGCGCCATCGAGCAGCTGCAGCAAATCATCCTCCGGGCATTCTAGTATCTGGATGGCTTCCACTTCCGATAGTTTGTATCCATTTAAAACCTGCCCAGCTAATTGAGTCCATGTTGACATAGGTCATCTCTCCTTTTTTCCAGATTAAAGGGTAACTAATTCTTTTGTCAACCTATTTTTATTTCAAGTTGACAATAATCCTCTCGTACATTCGTTGTTTTCATAGAGAAAAAGGAGTATACTTTTTGTGTCTAAAGGAACTAGCCTGCTAGCAGGCGCAGGAGGAACGAATGTTGAAAAAACAATTATTACTGGCGCTCACTTTATTATCCGCAGTCTTGCTTTCCGGCTGTCAGAGCGCTCAAACAGAAGGTCATTTTTTTCACGATTATTTGGTGAATCCGTTTGTTGAACTCATTCACTGGCTTGGGGAAATGCTTGGAAGCTATGGTCTTGCGATCATTGTGATCACGATTGCTGTCCGTCTTATCCTCATGCCCCTTATGCTTAATTCCATGAAAAAGCAGGCTGTCATGCGGCAGAAAATGGACGTTGTAAAGCCGCAGATGACGGATATTCAAGCTCGTTTAAAAGCGACGAAAAATCCGGAAGAGCAGCGGAAAATTCAAATGGAAATGATGAGTCTTTACAAAGAAAACGACATTAATCCAATGGCGATGGGCTGCCTGCCGATGCTTCTGCAAATGCCGGTCTGGATGGGGCTTTATTATGCCATTACCATTTCAGAAGACATTAAAACGCACGAATTTTTATGGTTCCAGCTTGGTCAGCCTGATATCGCGATGGCGATCATTGCCGGTATTATGTACTATGTTCAATTTAAACTGTCGATGCAGACGATGCCGCTGGAACAGCAGCAGCAAATGAAATTTGTCGGCCTGCTGTCGCCATTGATGATTTTGATTTTCTCCTTTAATGCACCGGCTGCTTTGCCGATATACTGGAGTGTCAGCGGACTCATTTTAATTTTCCAATCTTGGATCGGCCGCAAATATTATCAGAATCACCCGCCTGTAGAAGAAACAGTGAAGTGATTCATCCCCTTTTTTAAAAAAGGGGTTTTTTAATAGAAAAAAACGTAAACACTATAAAATATGAAACTTTTTTGTTTGGCTGTCCGTATAAAAGAACATAATACGCTCACAATGAAGAGCGAAATGACAAGATGGAGTGGATGAACGATGCGATACTCTCTTTACTGGTTTCGTCGTCTTGCCGTTTCATTCGGAACGGCAGTTCTCGCAACGACTCTGTTTGACGGATTTTTGGCGTACGGGGCGTTTGCGGCCAGTTTTGCCGTGACATTTATGCTGTACACCAATTTCGGCAACAGACGGATCCAGAAAAAACACGGGTTAAATCGAAGGGAATATTACTATATACTGGATCAGCTGAAAGAAGCGAAAGCGAAGCTGTCCCGGCTGCAGCATTTATTTTTAAAAGTGCGGAGCCTGCGCTCCTTAAAGCAGATGATTGAGCTGAACAGCCTTGTGAAGCGGATTTATTCTGTCGTAAAGAAAGAGCCAAAGCGTTTTTATGAGATTGAGCCTTTTTTCTACTCGCACCTTGACTCGGTCGTGGAGCTTGCTGAAAAATCGTCCCTTCTCTCAAGCAAAAAAGTAAAAGACCCAGACATGAAAAAATCACTGCTTGAAACGACCGAAACGCTTGGCGACCTGTCGCAAACACTTGAAGCTGACTTACGCCAGGTACTCGCCCGTGATATTGAGCATTTAACGATTGAACTCGATGTCGCTAAACAGCGTGCCGGCCGGACTAACCAATTGTCTGAACCTGAACCTGCTAAGGAAGGAGATAAAAAAGATGAACAACGAATTACAGCCCCAACAGGCACCCGTTATGGGCGCAAAAAATGATGATTTATTAGATGACCTGCTTGCGGATCCATTTGGAGACATTCTTTCTTCACCAAGTACAGGGGCGACACCGTCCGCCCAGTCAAAGCGGCTTGTCGATATGCTGTCGGCTGAACATCGGCAAAAAGCGGAGCAGCTCGCTGCACAAATCGACGCTGGGAATCAACAGGCGGTTTTTTCATTCGGAACCGCTGCTCAAACAAAACTGTCTGATTTCTCCCACCATATGCTCGATCACGTCCAGCGTAAAGATATTGGGCCGATTGGCGATATTTTAAACGATTTAATGAAAAATTTAAAAAATGTCAATCCTGATGAATTACGCGATGAAAAGCGGAATGTGTTTTCCCGCATGTTTGGAAAAGTGTCCGATTCCGTGCAGGAAGTGATGACACGCTACCAGAAAGTCGGCTCACAAATCGATCGGATCGGCGTAAAGCTTGAACATTCAAAACGCGGACTTGTAGAAGATATCCGGATGCTCGAGCAATTATATGAAAAAAATAAAGAATATTTCCAAGCGCTGAACATTTACATTGCTGCCGGAGAATTAAAACTCGAAGAAATTGAAACGAAGACGATTCCGGATCTGCGCCAAAAAGCGGAGCGAACCGGCGATCAAATGGATTTTCAGGATGTCAATGACATGATAGCATTCGCCGACCGGCTGGAGAAACGGCTGCACGACTTAAAACTGAGCCGCCAGATTACGATTCAAAGCGCCCCGCAAATACGCTTAATTCAAAATACAAACCAGGCGCTCGCTGAAAAAATCCAGTCGTCGATTTTAACAGCGGTGCCGCTTTGGAAAAACCAAATTGCAATCGCATTAACCCTTGTCCGCCAGCAAAAAGCGGTACAGGCCCAAAAAGAAGTATCGAAAACGACAAATGAACTGCTTTTGAAAAATTCAGAAATGCTGAAGGTCAACTCCATTGAAACCGCCCGTGAAAACGAGCGTGGGCTTGTCGACATTGAAACGTTAAAGAAAACGCAGGAAAACTTAATTACGACACTCGAAGAAACGATTCGCATCCAGCAAGACGGCCGAGTAAAACGAAAAGCGGCCGAAGATGAATTAATTGTAATGGAAGACGATTTAAAACAACGGCTGCTGCGGCTGAAACAATAATTAGAAAAAGGGCTGTCCAATTTAGAGGACAGCCCTTTTTCATGTTCATTTTATAGCTCTTCTGATCATAATCCACCTAAGGCCGCTTTCAAAAAACGGCACCCAGCCGATCCGATGAAAAGTCCTTTCTAAATACTGTCAAACAGTAATTTTTTTAAGATGGGTGTCAAAACATGCGGGAGTTCAGATACATCCGGCGCCATAATAGAGCCATGCCCGTAAATTGTCTTCATCGTCTGCTGGCGTGCTTCGTCAAGCGCTTCATCCCCAATAAACAGATTAAACACCGTCATGCCTTTTTTGCGAGCTGCCATCACCGCTTCATGTGTATCGAGCACGCCGTTTTTATCGTAATCGGCGGCGGATGGCTCTCCATCAGAAAAGAAGATAAGAAATTTTCGCTCTTCACTGCGGCGCTCCATTTTTTCAATCGCCAAACGAAGCGCAAATCCGTCGCGATTGTCTTCCTCCGGCCGAAGCTGCATAATCGCATAGCCCGTTTCTGCTTGATATGACGTGTTAAATGGCACAGCTGTCAAAAAATGATTCGGCTTTACGTCTTTGGAAAGAGACGACGTATCTTCCCAAAAGCCGGTAATTTCATGTGGTACACGAAGCGAAGCAAGTGTTTCATGAAACAGCACCGCACTTTTTTTCACGTCGTCCATTTTATCGTACATAGACGCAGAACTATCAATTAATAAATAAAAAGCGGCATTAATTTCACGAGACGGCTCCTGCTTTTTGTAAAAAAGGCGTGGATTATCGTCCGTAAAATACCGTGTCAGCTTCCGTCCGAGCCGGCCCGTTAATAAATCCGTCCGTGGACTTGTTTTTTTCTTTTCGATCGATTTTTCAATCATTCGTTTTAATGTATGAACAACCGGTGCTGTTTCGTCTTTTAAAAGGCGGTACTGTTCCCGTTCGCTGTCTTTCGCTGTACGCGGTTTTTCATAAATCGCCTTGGCCCCGATGTTTTCTTTTCCGTAGCGAGTTTCATCCGCTTGCGTGTCGGCATCGCGGCGCTCCGCTAATAGCCGGCTGTATTGTTCACGTGACGATTTTTTCGAGCGTCCCTGCACTGAGGCAAGCGCAGCATCCCCTTCGTCTCCTTCACGGGCGGTATTGCCCATCATTGGCGTTTTCGCTCCTTGATCAAGATCAAACTGCATAAATGTGCCGCGCGTTTCTTCGGATTCACGATGCCATGTGAAAAATTGTTCATCAAATTGTTCATGTTCGTCTGCATCCTGCTCATCATCATTCGCAAGCGGGTCTTGGCGTTTGCCTGGATCTACTGCTGCTTCTTCGATAGTTGGCTGTCGATAATCCGGCAGATGGCTATACGTATTCACCATTCCCCGCACATCTAATTCTTCGAGCACATCCGCTATGTCGGAAACGATTTTCACGACGTCTTTTGTCGTTCTCGCATCAAAAAGTGCCCGTGCAGTTCGGTCGATAAATGGAATGGCGCCGTTAATACCGGGATGAATGTCCGGCCAATCAAAAGGGGCATCTGCCTGCCAAAGCACAAACAGCGCATTGTAAACAGCATCTGTAAAAAATCCTTTTGATCGGTTAACCGATAGCTGCCCTTCATGATAGCCCCTCATCACTTGCTTCCGAATTCCAAACGCTTTTTTCGTCCCGGGGCGCAATTGAACGCAAAGCAGCTCAAGCCGGATGTCTTCTGCGACGGCAAGCAGCTGCCGGGCAAATCCATTTTTATAGCGGTGTATAAACGAGTGGACCGCTTCTTCGTCTGTCCACTGGGCGGTTCCGAGTGCACGCAAATAAATGTCTGTTTTCATTCCGGCTGTTTCTTCCTGACGAGAGCGGTGATGCCAAAAATGACTGACATACAAAACGGCCGGCTCTTTTTGAAAGTAAGCGAGCGGTCCAAATTCTACTTTTAAATTAGGATTTTGGGACAATGCCGCCGCGAGATCAGACAGCTCCATCCAAAAAGCGGAATTGACCGTTTCGTCGTTAAATTGAATGAACCGTTCCACGTTACGCGAACCACGTTTCCGCCGCGTTCAAAACAGCGGCTTTTTCGCGCTCATCATCGAGCTTGCCGGCAATTGCGCTTTCAATCGCACGCAGCGGTGGAATATATAGAGCCAGGTCACACGCGTCAACAAGGGCACGGATGGATGATGCTTCTTCCGGCAGACGGCCGCTTTCCACAAGGGTCGTTAAGTCGCTTGATAACGAAACGAATTGACTGAGCATTGTTTCATTTTGTAAGATGGACTGTTGCTTCAGCACTTTAAATAAGACATCCCCTGAAATATATGGAATGTCAAAGACGATAAACCGGTTTTTGAGTGCTTCATTCATCGGTGCGGTGCCAGCGTATCCTTCATTGACAGCAGCAATCACGCTAAATGTCGGCTGCGCTTTAACGACTTCCCCTGTAAACGGGTTGGTAATTTGGCGGCGATAGTCAAGCACACCATTTAAGATCGGCAATGTTTCCGGCTTTGCCATGTTAATTTCATCAATATATAAAAGGTGTCCGTTTTTCATTGCTTGAATGACGGGCCCTTCGACGAAGTCAATTTGCGTTTTTCCGTCCGTTTCAACAATCGTTTTAAAGCCAAGCATGGCTTCTGCATCGAGATCAACAGAGCAGTTGATGCTGTGAACCGGCTGGCCAAAATAAGCGGCGAGTGATTCAGACAATTTTGTTTTTCCGGAGCCAGTCGGCCCTTTCAGCAAAATGTTTTTACCAAGCGCCAAGGAAATAACCGTATCCGTCACTAACTCATTGTTTTGGGCAATATACGCAGTTGATTTCGTAACAGTATGCTGCTCAAATTGCGCTTTTCGTTTTTCTATAATGGAATTGATTTGTTCTGGCAGTGTTGTAATGTTCAAAAAAATCTTCCTTTCCAATCGCTTTTGCACATTTCATCATACACCTGTAAAGATATATAACGCAAAAAAAGCAGGCTGATTCGCCCGCATTTTGCTTACATGTCATATTCGTAAATGTAAAGGCCACGTCCAAGCTTGCGAACATGCGCATTTTCACGCTCAAGACTGTTCATAAACGTTGTCATATTCGCAATTTTTTTTCCGGATTGCTGTTCCACATATCGCTGCAGCTCAACGCCGCGAATCGGTGTGTTTTGTTCTTTTAAAATGCGGATCGTTGTATCTCGAAGCTCTGTTAATCCTTCACTTCGCCGGCCTCTGCGTACTTTTGGTGGCGCTCCGACTGTTGTAATGGCCGTTACCTCGACATGCCCTGCTTCCCCTTCATCTAATTCCTGAAGTCTGGAAAAGATCGTTTCCCGTTCTTTTTTAAATTCCTGCATCACACGAATTTCTGCATCCGCTAACTGATCCAGCCTGATTTTCAATGCCATTCGTTCATCAAACACTGTTTTCGCCCCCTGTAGCAACACGCTCATTTATCCATTCGTATCTTGAAAATAATCTTTATAAAAACCGGACACCTGTCCTTTGTTATCAACGACAAAATAAAATTCGTCTGTTTCATTTTTTACTTCGTATACGTGTCCTTTCGTCAGGACATTTTCCACCATATACTTTTCTGCATTTGTGTGAATACATGTGACTTGTTTTAGCGTTTTCGTTTCGTTCCAGTTTAAATGAATCATCGTCTTCTCTCCTTTACCATTTCATTTATCGCATCCGGAATCAAGTCGTGAATGCCAAATGGCCGCATCGCTTGAGCCGGGTACATTCGTTTCCAAATGTCAGCACACTTTCCGTGCAAATAAACAGCGTCTGCGACAGCTGTTTTTAAATGTGAATTGCGCATGACAAGCGCTAAAATGATACCCGTTAGCGTATCACCACTTCCGCCTTTTGACAACCCTTCGTTGCCCGTTTCGTTTATATAGCCGCTTCCGTCTGCAAACGCAATGACGGTATATTCGCCTTTTAATACGACAGTGACCTGGTGTTTCACCGCGTAAGCGGACGCTTCCTGCAAACGATTTTTTTGAATATGCTCGATCGATTTTCCTGTCATACGAGAAAACTCACCAGGATGCGGTGTTAAAATGACCGGACATTTAGCTTCTTGCCAGCTTCTTGAGTGTAACGCGCCGGCATCTAAAATAACCGGTTGGTTTTGCTGCAGCAGATGCTGAACGATCAATTCCATTTTATTATCTGCTGCCCGTCCACACCCGGCGGCGATCGCCTGAAACGTATGATCAACATCAATGCTCGTCCCAAAGTCGTACAGTGCTTCAGGGACATGGGAAGCGATCACCGGTACCGCTTCTTGTTTGGTTTGCACCGTTACTTTACCAGCACCGCATGATACTGCACCAAGCGCAGCAAGTGCAGCACTGCCGGGCATTAACCCCGTTCCCGCGATCAGGAGTCCATGGCCAAATATGCCTTTATGGGCATTATGGCCGCTGTAATAAAAAGAACAAGATGTCTGGGCCGGCTCATAAATGGTCCAATTAGACGTATGTGGAAGCCCGATATCAACAATATATGATTCTCCGTAATAAGCCGCAGCAGGATACAAAAACCGGGAAGGTTTATACCCATGTACTATGTAGGTTTTGTCTGCTTGAATAACGGATTCATCACAATTCCCGCTATCGGAGGCCACACCGGTTGGCAAATCAATAGAAACGCGCTGCGCTTTTTGCGTATTGATCCAATCCGTGCATTGTTTTATGGCAGCAGATAATGGCAGCCTCGCTCCAACACCCAACAAGGCATCGATTAAGACCGTGGCCGAAACGTCCGGCTGATCGGTTTCATATGAATAACCGAGTGTTTCATAATAGTGCAAGTGGCTTTTCGACGGCTCTGTTTCCGGCAGCCCGATCGGAAAATAGAGACAGCATTTCGCACCAGCCTGTTTTAAATAACGCGCCAGCACAATCCCGTCGCCCCCATTTTTTCCTTTTCCCGATACAATTAAAAACGAATGATCATTCACATCGTACGAGGCAGTAATATCCTTAAATAAACCGGCACCAGCACTCTCCATTAATGTGAAAGAAGGCATGCCATTTTCTTCGGCTTGTTGATCCGTTTTTTTTATTTCACTACTCTTATAAATATACAACATAATACCCCCTTTTTCATGATTTTATGTAATAATTTCTAAAAATAATCATATAATTTAGGAGTATTATAGCATTTTTATTTGTTTTCCTGTTATCGTTTGCCTTTTATGAGATAGCTAGTATAATTAGCAGAAAATAAAGAGAATTTCTCTTTATTTGAACACCAAATCAAAGGAGGTCATAAAGTGAAAATTATGAGTGACGAGATGCTGGTGGCGGCTTACAGGGATGCATTGAAGCATGACCAGAATAAGTCTGAAATTGAAACATTAAAAACAGAAGTGCACAAAAGAGGCCTTTCCCCAAAACTTGAAAAAGAGTAACAAAAATCCCGCAGCGTGTGCTGCGGGATTTTTTTATTATCCTTCGAGAAGAAGATCTTCCGGATTTTCAATTAATTCTTTCACCATTTTCAAGAACCCAACCGCTTCTTTTCCGTCAATGATCCGGTGGTCATATGAAAGTGCCACATACATCATCGGGCGAATTTCAACCGTATCACCGATCGCAACCGGGCGTTTTTGAATCGTATGCATGCCAAGGATCCCCACTTGCGAACCGTTTAAAATTGGTGTCGACAGCAATGAACCGAAAACACCACCGTTTGTAATCGTAAATGAGCCTCCTTGCAAATCTGCAAGCGCTAATTTGTTGTCGCGTGCTTTCAAAGCCATTTCCATAATGGATCCTTCGATTTCAGAGAAGTTTTTGCGGTCACAATCGCGAACGACTGGCACAACTAAACCGTCATCTGTTGATACTGCAACGCCGATATCATAAAACTTTTTCAATACCACTTCGTCGCCATCAATTTCTGCGTTTACATATGGATATTTTTTCAATCCGGCTACGACCGCTTTTGTGAAAAATGACATAAAGCCGAGACGCACATCATGATCATCAAAGAACTTATCTTTTTTCCGTTTACGGAGGTCCATGATGTTTGTCATATCAATTTCATTAAATGTTGTCAGCATCGCCGCGGTTTGCTGTACTTCAACAAGACGCTTTGCGATTGTTTGACGACGGCGGCTCATGCGCTCGCGTTCAACCGGTTTACCATTATTCTGCGCTTTTGGTGCAGGTGCTGCTTTTTGTGGTGCCGCTTGCTGCGGTGCTTTTTGCGGCGGTGCAGTTGGTGTGTTTTGATGTGAGTCAACATCCTGAACACGGACACGGCCAAGTGGATCAGCTGTTTTCACTGCGTTCAAGTCAATGCCTTTTTCACGAGCAAGCTTGCGGGCTGCCGGTGAAGCGACTGTGCGGCTGCCAGCTTCTTTTTGCAGCTGTGCCGGTTCTGGCTGTACTTCTTTTTCTTCTGCTTTTGGCGCTGCCTGCGTTGGTGCTTCTTCTTTCGCTGCTGGTGTGGACGGTGAACCTGAACCGCCTGCTTCAACGAGCGCAATGACTTGGCCGACTTCAACAGTGTCGCCTTCTGCCGCCTGCAATTCCGTAATCGTTCCTGCTTCTTCTGAAATGATTTCCACGTTTACTTTATCCGTTTCAAGTTCAACGATATATTCGCCTTTTTCAACGTAGTCACCCGGCTGTTTCAGCCATTGTGCAATGGTGCCTTCTGTAATTGATTCTGCCAGTTCAGGAACTCTAATTTCAGCCACTGTTAAAATCCTCCTCGTTGTTTTCCGTTGTCATTTTCATTATGTACAGGCCGGCACCACTTGCAGGTGGTGCAGGCTTTTATTACTGTTCTTTCGTTAAAACTGTACGTAAAATACGAGCCTGCTCTTTTTTGTGTACAATTGCATCACCTTCTGAAGGACTTGAACGACGGCGGCGGCCGACATAGCGCACCGTTGCGCCTTCAGGAACCGTATCACGCAGTCTTGGGTCCATGTATGTCCATGCGCCCATGTTTTGCGGTTCTTCTTGAAGCCAAATAACATCTTTCACATTTGGCAAGCGTTCAAGAATAGCGGTAATTTCTTCTTTCGGGAATGGATACAATTCCTCAACCCGCAGTACATGCACCCAATCAAGATTGTCTTCTGATTTCTCAATTTGTTCTGCCAGATCAATGGAAACTTTTCCGCTGCAAAGCACAAGTCGTTCCACTTGCTTTGGTTTGCTGCCCGTTCTCGGCTCTTCAACAATCACGTTGAAATTTCCGTCTGAGAACTCAGATGCTTTTGATGCGGCCAACGGATGACGAAGCAGGCTTTTCGGCGTCATGATCACAAGCGGGCGAACTTCTTCTTTTTTCAAAATTGATGCTTGCCGGCGTAAAATGTGGAAGTACTGCGACGTCGACGACAAGTTTGCAACCGTCCAGTTGTTTTCTGCTGCTGATTGCAGGAAACGCTCCATGCGTGCGCTTGAATGCTCTGGACCTTGGCCTTCATAGCCATGGGGCAAAAGCAGCACAAGACCTGATTTTTGCCCCCATTTCGCCCGGCCAGATGAAACAAACTGGTCAAACATCACTTGTGCCATGTTAGCGAAATCACCGAACTGTGCTTCCCATAAGACAAGTGTTTCCGGCGAGAAAACGTTATAGCCGTATTCAAAGCCAACTACGGCTGTTTCTGTCAGCGGCGAGTTAATGACGTCAAATGAAGCCGATACATTGCTTAAGCCGTGTAATGGATTATATTCTTTCCCATCACTTTCATCGTGCAAAACGATGTTTCGGTGTGCAAATGTTCCACGCTGCGAATCTTGACCGGTTAGTCTGATCGGTGTGCCTTCTTTTAGGATTGAGGCAAAGGCAAGCGTTTCAGCATGCCCCCAATCAATTTGACCGTCTTCTTCAAACAGCTGCTCGCGGCGTTTTAAAATTCGCTCCAGCTTTTTAAACGGCTGGAAGCCTTCTGGCCATTGAAGAAGCTCATGATTGATAATTTTTAAATCTTCTTCGCTTACGCCTGTTTTGTTACATGGAAGATCTTGCTCAACCACTTCAGGCGGATTCATGACGATATCTGGATTGTCGTCTTTTTTCGGAACTGTTTCGAACAGTTCTTTTAATTTTTGTTCGTTTTCTTTATATACGTCATCAGCAAAGCCTGCTTCAATAACACCGCGGTCCGCCAATTTTTCCGCATACAGCTCACGAACCGTTTTATGCTTATGAATCATGTTATACATGGTCGGATTGGTCGTCATCGGCTCGTCCATTTCATTATGGCCAAAACGGCGATACCCAATTAAGTCGATCACAAAGTCTTTGCCAAAGCGCGTCCGGTAGTTAACCGCCATAAAGGCTGCCGCTACACATGCTTCTGGATCGTCTGCATTCACGTGTACAATTGGCACTTCAAATCCTTTTGCAACGTCTGATGCATATCTCGTAGAACGGGAATCATAGCTTTCAGTCGTAAATCCGATCATGTTGTTCGAAATAATATGAATCGAACCGCCTGTTTTATAGCCGTTAATTTGGCTCATGTTGAACGTTTCCCCGACGATGCCCTGTCCAGGGAACGCTGCGTCACCGTGAATGATGATCGACATCGCTTTCGATACATCAAGTTCCGGCTTGCCTTTGTTCGTACGGTCTTCTTGGGCAGCACGCGTATAACCGGCTACAATTGGGCTGACGACTTCAAGATGACTCGGGTTGTTCGCAAGAGTAATGCGCGCTGTTTGCGTATCTTCTTCTTTGTAGCTGCGGTCTGCACCGAGGTGGTATTTCACATCCCCTGTCCAGCCATGGTAGTTCATTTTCATCGAACCAAGCGGCAGCATTTTTTTGTTTGGTGCATGTGCAAATTCCGCAAAAATCATCTCGTATGGCTTGCCAAGGATGTGAGCAAGCACGTTTAAGCGTCCGCGGTGGGCCATACCAATGTTGATCGATTGCGAACCTTTAACCGCTGAATGGTGAACGAGCTCATCTAAAAGTGGCACCATCGCATCCAAGCCTTCAATAGAGAAGCGCTTTTGGCCAACGAATGTTTTGTGAATGAACTTTTCGAATCCTTCTACTTGTGTAAGGCGTTTCAACAGCTTTTTCTTGTCGCTGTCTGAAAACGTCGGATAATAATCCGTTGATTCGATTTGCTGGCGAAGCCATTGTTTTTCTTCAAGATCGTGCACTTGTGCAAATTCAAATGCTACTTTATCCGTGTATACTTTTTTCAAGTGCATGATCGCGTCATAACCGTTTTGCACGTGCGTTGGCGCGCCCGGGCAAATGTACTCCACCGGAATTTGGCGTAGGTCCGCTTCCGTCAATTCGTACGTTTCAAGATCAATCCGGCGCGTGTCTTTTTTGCTGTCATCAAGCGGGTCGATGTCCGCTGCCAAATGACCGTAAATGCGAATGCTGTCTGCGAGCTTAACCGCACGAAACAGCTTATCAAGGTCGCCTGCTGATGCCTTGTGCTGTGATGCATTTCCTGTTAATGATTCAGGGGGTCCCCACTGATCAAATAACTGACGCAGTTCCTGATCGACTGCATCCGGGTCGGTCAAGTACTGTTCGTACACTTCCATTACATACCCAAGGTTCGGTCCCGAAAAGTTTTTCCACGGGTTCCCTTGGCCACTTTGCATGTTCATTCTGAAAAACCTCCACCTGTTGCCATTTGATTTCCGTGTATACGTTCGCTGTTAACAAAATATGTACAAATAAATCTAAAAACGCTTTCAGAACAAGTTTACCACTCTGATTGCAGATTAAACAAAAAAGGCGGTTTCCGATTTGGAAATTCCAGTCATTTGGATGGTGCCTTTTCAAGTACAATGTTACTACTGTTCTTTGTAAAAACCAATGCTTTTTTGCAAATTTCCGCAATAAATTTTCACTTTTGTTGAAAACGCTCTAATCAGCGCCGTTATGCGGTTTGTTTTAACCAAAATCAATAAAAAAGTGTTATAGGATCACCTCTTCTCATTAGTAAAATGTTATGTTAAAAAGGTTCCATCTCCGGCATTGTATTCATGCCAAAAAGGCATTTCAGTTTGTTTGTCAAATGTCTTTTTGCGATTATAGCAATTAAATAAACAAGTTAATAGTGGCTTATTCCGCTTTACCAAAATACGAAGCAACATCGTCGATAATAATTATTTTTTACCATAAAATTGTCTTATTATACATTTAAGGGTATTTAAGTAAATACAATAGCCAGTTTTTTTCTTTTAACAAAATAATCCAATTGTATTTTAACTCTTTCTTTTTCTGTTAAAATGAGGGAGGGAGTGATGAGTAATGAGTAAGATAATTTCGTATGAAAATGTGCAGTTTATTCGGGAAAAGAGTGTGATTTTAGACGATGTAAACTGGACGGTGAATCCTGGGGAGCATTGGGCGGTTCTCGGGTTGAATGGCTCAGGCAAATCAACTATGCTGAATATGATGGGCGGCTATGAATTCCCGACAAGTGGTACAATCCGCGTGTTTGGACACGAATATGGGCGTTACAACTGGGAATATGTGAAAAAACGGCTTGGCTTTGTCGGCAATACACTCAATCGTTTTTTAGAAACGCTCAATATGGAAACCGCACGGGAAATTGTTGTGAGCGGCCGGTTTAATTCAATCGGTATCTATGAACAGACGGATAAAACGGACTGGGAAAAAGCTGATGAACTGCTCGCTTCGTTTCGTCTATCGTATTTAGCGGACAAGCCGTACCGGTTTATGTCTCAAGGAGAGCAGCGGCGTGTGCTGATTGTGCGGGCGTTTATGGCGGAACCAGGCGCGATGATTTTAGATGAGCCTTGTTCTGGACTAGACGTGCGGGCACGGGAAGAATTATTGGAATCGCTTGAGGTTCAAGCGTCAAAACACAGCACTTCTCTTTTATATGTGACCCATCATATCGAAGAAATTTTCCCTGCAATCACGCATGTGGCTGTGTTGAAAGATGGAAAAATGATAGCAGCCGGTGAGAAAAAAAGGGTGCTGACGAACAAGATATTGTCAGATGCATTTGGCCTTTCGGTTGAAGTAGAGTGGCGGGACCGGCGAAGTTGGCTGAAAGTTGTGTCGAACTAAAAAAGGACCCGATTTGCTTTCATGCAAATCGGGTTTTTTTATGAAGCATTTTATTAAATTTTTTTCTACTCACGGAATCAACTGTTTAATTTCATTGCCTTTTCCTTCATTTAACAGCTGGACGATTTTGCTGCCGACGATAACGCCTCCGCACGCAGCGCCGAGTGTTTCCGCCTGTTCTTTTGACGAAACCCCAAATCCGGCCAGGACCGGCACCGGGCTTTGTTTAGCAATATGAGACAAATGTGCGCTCAAATCGCCGGCGAACCCGGCACGCGCGCCGGTAATGCCGTTAACCGTTACTGCATAAACAAATCCTTCTGCGTCTTTCACTGTTTCGGCAATCCGTTCGTCCGAGCTTGTCAGTGTCACAAATCGGATCATCGCAATGTCACGCGCAGTAAGCGGCTCTTTAAATTCTGCTTCTTCTTCCATTGGCACATCCGGAATAATAACACCGGAAACGCCGGCTTTTTCGCATAAATCCGCAAAATGTTCTGCACCGATTTTAAAGACCGGGTTGGCATACGTCATAATGACGATCGGCACGCTGATTTCGTCTTTAAAGGAGGCAAGCTCTTTTAAAATTTGTGTCAGTGTCACTTTTTCTTTTAAGGCACGCTTGCCGGCTTCCTGAATGACAGGACCATCTGCAACCGGATCGGAGAACGGGATGCCGAGTTCAATCACCGTCACACCGGATTGTTCAAGCAGTAAAATTGTATCTTTTAATGTATGAAGGCCGCCGTCGCCCGCCATAATGTAAGCGGTAAACACTTTTTTGCCCGCTTGTTCCACTTGTTGAAACGCGTCGGCCATTTTAAATTTCGTCATGCCTGCTTGCCCTCTCTCTCAAACCGTTCTTTAATCTGCGCCACATCTTTGTCGCCACGGCCGGATAAGCAGATAGCAATGATTTCGTCCTTGTTCATTTTTGGCGCAAGCTTCAATGCGTACGCAATTGCATGCGAGCTTTCAAGTGCCGGAATAATGCCTTCTGTTTTCGTCAGCGCTTTAAAGCCTTCAAGCGCCTCTTCATCCGTAATATGTTCATAAATCACACGTCCGGAATCTTTTAAAAAGCTATGTTCCGGTCCAACACCAGGGTAATCAAGACCTGCTGAAATCGAATGTGCTTCTTGAATTTGGCCGGCCTCATCCTGAAGTAAATACATTTTGCTGCCGTGAAGGACGCCGACGCTGCCCATCGTCATTGACGCCGCATGTTTATCTGTCTCAACGCCGCTTCCCGATGCTTCTACTCCATACATTTTAACGGTTTCATCCTCAATGAACGGGTAAAACATGCCCATTGCGTTGCTGCCGCCGCCGATGCAGGCAATAACCGCATCAGGCAGACGGCCTTCTTTTTCCTGCAGCTGTTTTTTCGTTTCCAAGCCGATGACTGCCTGGAAATCGCGGACAATTTGCGGGAATGGATGTGGACCGAGTACCGAGCCCATAATGTAATGGGTATCTTCAACGTTTGTGACCCAGTAGCGCAATGCCTCGTTCACCGCATCTTTTAATGTGCCGCTTCCTTGTGAAACACTTTCAACACGAGCGCCTAGAAGCTCCATCCGGAACACATTTAATTCCTGGCGGCGAATATCTTCTTCGCCCATAAAAATGACGCAATCCAAATTTAGAAGCGCACACACAGTTGCTGTTGCGACGCCGTGCTGGCCGGCGCCTGTTTCTGCGACAACTTTTTTCTTGCCCATGCGCACGGCAAGGAGCGCTTGTCCAATCGTGTTGTTAATTTTATGGGCGCCTGTATGGTTTAAATCTTCCCGTTTTAAGTAAATTTTTGCGCCGCCGGCTGCTTTTGTTAAGTTTTCCGCAAAATAAAGCGGGTTTTCACGGCCGACATAATCGGTTAAATAATGATTCAGCTCTGACAGAAATGCTTCATCTTTCATCGCTGACTGATAAGCTTCTTCCAGCTCTTTTACTGCACGCATTAATGATTCCGGTACGTAGCGGCCGCCGTATTGACCATAGTGCCCTTTTTCATCTGGCTGATTGTATACATTGCTCACGCTTTATTAGCCCCTTTCGCACGCTGTACAAATTGAAATATTTTCACTTCATCTTTTCGCCCATCTGTTTCGACGCCGCTTGAAATATCAACCGCAAACGGACCGACAGATTGGACGGCTTCTTTTATATTATCAGGATTCAAGCCCCCTGCCAAAATTAATCGGCTTTTGTCCACATCCGGATCATCAAGCACGGACCAGTCAAATACCTGGCCGCTGCCGCCCCGGTACTGCGCGGGCGGACTGTCGATTAAAATATAGTCTGCCGGAAACGCGAACATTTCTTTAAAGGACAAACCATCTTTCACTGAAAAAGCTTTAATAACCGGTACTGGCATTTTCCCCGCAAAATCAGCTGTTTCATCACCGTGCAGCTGAATGTAGTCAAGGCCGACTTCCGCTGCAATCGATCGAATCGCCTCTTCTGTTTCATTGACAAATACGCCGACTTTTTTCACATGTGGGCCAACCGCTTCTGCCAGCTGCCGGGCAAATTCAGCGGGAATTTTCCGGCTGCTTTGTGCGAAAACGAAGCCAATCATATCCGCTCCGGCTTCCCGTGCCCAGCTTGCCGCTTCAAAGGACATAATGCCGCAAATTTTTACGTTCATTTATAATTCCACTTTCAGCGAACGGACCGCGTCTGCGACATTACCCGCTCTCATTAATGTTTCACCGACAAGAAGTGCTCTAGCCCCTGCTTCTTTTAAGCGAATGGCGTCTTCCTGCGACTGAATGCCGCTTTCAGACACGAAAAAGGCGTTTTCTTTGCCGTAAGAACGAAGCAGCCGTTCTGTGACAGAAAGATTTGTTTCAAATGTTTTTAAGTTGCGGTTGTTGATGCCAATAATGTTCGCTTCAAGTTTGAGCGCCCGTTCCATTTCCGCCTCGTCGTGTACTTCCACGAGCACATCAAGGTCTTTTTCTTTTGCATGCGCATATAAACGCTTCATTTCATCATCATTCAGTGCTGCCGCGATCAATAAAATCATGTCACCGCCTGAAGCAAATGCCCGGTCAATTTGGATCGAATCAATGATAAAATCTTTGTTTAACACCGGGATGTCGATGTTCCCTTTCACCGCTTTTAAATCATCCATCGTTCCTTTGAAAAATGGCGTATCCGTTAAGACGGAAACAGCGTCCGCTCCGTTTTCTACATAAATCGATGCCTGCTCGACCGGATTCACGCCGAGGTTAATGTCCCCTTTTGACGGGGATGCCCGCTTTACTTCTGCAATAAGCGCCATCGTTTTAGATGCAGCGATCCGGTCGTAAAAAGACACCGGTTTCCGGTCAGCCTTATACGACAGGCCGGACTTTTTCAGCATAGCCACTTCTTCTTTTTTCTTCTCAATAATTTTATCTAAAATGGTTGTCATCCAAGCACCTCTTCTTTCTTTCTGGATTTCGAGTAGTCAACGAGGTAATTCAGCTTAGACAGCGCCGCACCGGAATCGATGCTTTCCTGCGCCATCTCTACGCCTTCTTTCACCGTCTTCGCCTTGCCGTTTGCAAATAATCCAATCCCGGCATTTAACACGACGGTATCGCGGCATGCCCCGAGTTCGCCTTCTAAAATACGTTTTAAAATTTCAGCGTTTTCAATCGCTTCGCCGCCTTTAATTTCATCAAGTGAATATTCTGGCAAGCCAACCGATTCGGCCGTTACAATCATTTTTTCCACTGTGCCGTTCTCAAGCACAACGAGGTGGTTTTCACCGGCAAGTGACGCTTCATCCATGTAACCGGCCCCGTTCAGCACGACCGCACGCTTGCGTCCGAGCCGGTTTAAAACGTCTGCCATCATGTCCAGCATATCACGCCGATAAATGCCTAATAGCTGCGTATCAAGCTGGACTGGATTTGTAAGCGGCCCGATTAAGTTGAAAATCGTTGGGATTTTCAGATCGCGGCGTACTTTCATAATTCGTTTTAATTTCGGGTGAACGTGCGGCGCAAATAAAAACGTAATACCGTTTTCATCAAGCAATTTATCTGTTTCGTCAGCGAGGAAGTCCAGCGACACCCCTAAATGCTCAAGCACATCAGCGCTGCCTGTTTTACTTGACACACTCCGATTGCCGTGTTTTGCCACTTTCACACCCGCTCCTGCCAATACAAACGCGGACGTGGTGGAAATATTAAAGCTTTGCGAGCCATCGCCGCCCGTGCCGCAATTGTCCATCACATTTTTCCATACGGTCCGTGTGGAGATAGCATTTTGACGCAGGACGTGAACGAGTGCCGCAATTTCATCAACGGTTTCGCCTTTTGCTTTCAGCGCCATTAAAAACGCAGCGATCTCACTGTCGGAAACGTCTTCCTGCAAAATTTCCGTTACCGCGTCTTCCATTTCAGCAAATGGTAACGATTCACCGGCAGACAATGTCAACAAATGCTTTTTCATGTTTTTTTCTTTCCGGTACGAGCGGAAAAATTCAGCAATCAGCTCATCGCCAATTTTTGTACCAATTGATTCCGGGTGAAATTGTAGGCCAAACACCGGATATTCTTTATGGCGAAGCGCCATAATTTCATTATCGTCTGTTGATTCCGCGATCACTTCAAGCTTCGGGCTAAGTGTTTCGGGGTCTGCCACTAGTGAGTGGTAACGCATGACCGGCACCGGCCCTTGCACACCAGCAAACAAGCCTTTTCCTTCGTGACGCACCATCGACAGCTTGCCGTGTTTAATCGTTTTCGCTTGAATAATATCTGTACCGAACGCCGCCGCAATCGCTTGATGGCCCAGGCAAATGCCTAAAATCGGGATGCGGTGGTAAAACGCGTGCACCACTTCAATGGAAACACCTGCTTCTTCCGGTGTTCCCGGTCCTGGTGAAATGACAATCGCTTCCGGCTCTAACGCTTCAATTTCATCAATCGTGATTTCATCGTTGCGGACGACACGGACGTTTTTGCCGAGTCCACTGATTTGCTGATACAAGTTATATGTGAAAGAATCATAGTTATCAATTAATAAAATCATTTTTGCACCTCCAGTAATGCTTTTGCTTTATGCATCGTTTCATCAAATTCCGTTTCCGGCACCGAATCATACACAATCCCGGCGCCCGCTTGCACGTGCGCGCTGCCATCTTTAATGACCATCGTGCGGATGGCCAGCGCAAAGTCCATGCTTCCGGTTGCCGATAAATACCCAACCGCACCGGAATAAACGCCGCGCTTCACCGGCTCCAGGTCGTTAATAATTTGCATCGCGCGAATTTTCGGCGCGCCCGATACTGTTCCCGCCGGCAAGCAGGCTGTAAGTGCATCAAGTGGATGGTAGTCTTCTTTTAACTCGCCGGAAACCTCGGACACAATGTGCATGACATGTTTGTATTTTTCAATCGTCATGTATTTATCCAATGTCACCGAGCCAATTTCGGAAATTTTGCCGACGTCGTTGCGGCCAAGGTCAACGAGCATCCGATGCTCGGCAACTTCCTTTTCATCAGCCAGCAATTCTTCTGATAAACGCGCATCTTCTTCCGGTGACTTACCGCGTGGGCGCGTTCCGGCGATCGGGTTCGTAGTCACCGTCCGTCCGCTTATCTTCACAAGGCTTTCAGGTGACGTTCCAAGCACCGTGTAGCCATCAAAATCGATATAAAACATGTATGGCGACGGATTCGATGTCCTCAGACGGCGATAGAGCGTGAACGGGTCGCCTTCAAATGGAGATGAAAGACGCTGAGACAAAACCACTTGGAATATGTCACCTCGAACAATATGTTCCTTCGCTTTTTCGACCATTTGGCAAAAGGCGTTCCGTTCAAGCTTTGAGCTGAAAGCCAGCACATTCGTTTCATTTACGGCATATGGTTTTTGCTCCGCATGAATGTCGTCATATATTTTTTGAATCGCCGACTCCATCTCCGCTTCAGTTCGTCCGCCAAATAAGTCAACAGCCGCAATGGTGACGCGCTGTGTTAAATGATCGTACACAACGAACGTATCGTAAAACATCATGTGCACATCCGGCATGCCAAGCTCGTCTGTAAGCGGCTCGCCAATTTTTTCTTCAAAAAAGACTGTATCATATCCGATGTAGCCTGCCGCACCACCGAAAAACGGGAATGGATAGTCCTGTTCTTTGTGAGCAGGCATGATTTCTTTTAGCTTGCCCATAAATTTGCCTGTGCCATTTTCAGTTTTTCCGTCTTTTTTCGCCAGTGTATAGCCGCTTGCATCCGCTGTAAATTCAGCAATCGGATCGATGGCAATAAACGAATAACGTCCGCTTTCTTCATGTTTGGCCGACGATTCAAACAGCATTTTTTTCGAGCCGGTAAGCAAACGGTAGATGGAAATCGGTGTGATCATATCGCCTTCCATTTCTCTTAGTTTGTATGAAATATTTTTTTGTAAATTCATTTTAAGTTCCCCTTTCAGTGCATAAAAAAACTCCATAGATGATCATCATCTATGGAGGACGGTTTCCCGCGGTGCCACCTCTCGTTGAAGCAAATGCTTCCCCTTAAAATCTGGATAACGGCCAAATGCCGGGCGCTCTACTTCACGTTCAAGCGGCCACTCACGGACCCATTCAAGCTGCTGCAACGTGCCGGCTTCCACTATCCCGGCTCTCTTTAACGCGCGTTTCAGCCCTACTTTTTCCGATCAACGTATTTTTTGTATACAAAAAGGCCCCCTCATCAACAAAAGGACGGGGAGCCGTGGTACCACCTTTATTGGCCGCAAAATCGCAGCCCACTTTAACAGCAGAATAATCTGCCTGTCTTTTGTAACGTAAGACGTACGCCGGAGCCTACTAAAAACGGTTCGGTCCGGAGCTCGGAAGCCCATTCACAATGTTTCCTGCACCGGCTCGCACCAAACGCCGGCTCTCTTTAGCATTCTACACTGCTACTTTTCTTCTTCAACGCATGTTTATTTGACTGATTATTATCATAATACAATCAATTTAAAATTTCAACTGTTTTTAAAAGGATTTTTCCATTCCATTAATGCCGCGCAGTTAAGGGATTCGGCATCCTTTAAATAGTTGCCCATCACATCAACCGGCACGCGGCCGCAACGCATGAGAAATGTGATAACTGGGTCGTTTAGTTCGCCTTCTGTCACTTTTTGAATATATTGCTCTGGTGTCAGCTTATTTGCATACTTATGGTAACCTGGCATGCGTCCGCCGCCAAGCAGCCGGTCAAGATTCAGGTGAACGACTGTTTCATACATGGCCTGCATCATTTTTTTGCCGATGCCAAGCTTCCGGTACGCCGGTTTCACACTAATATCGACAACGTACAACGTGTTGCCGCTTGAATTGTGATTACGAATGCAGCCATTGTCGGTCATTTCTTCCCATGAATGGGTATCACCCTGTTTATAATCGACAATGAGCGCCGTCATAGAGCCAACGATGTCTTTATTTATTTCGATGCAAAATGCTCCTTCCGGAAACAACCGGACATGGTTTGCAAGCTGTTCTTTATCCCACCAAAGTTCTTCCGGAAATGGGGGCGGGAAGCATTCTTTCTGCACGCCGATTAAAGCATCGAAATCTTTCTCCGTATAATTTCGGATAATCGCTTTCACCGGTTTTTCATCTTGAAAAGCGAAATATTCCTGATAATAGGTCATTCGTGCTCCCACCAGTCGGGATACAAGTCTGTACGTCGGTCGCGCCACGTTGTGACGGACCCTTTTTTACGCACTTCATATAAGAGCGATAGATCAAGGTCTGCTGTAATAATCATGTCGTCATTCATAATGCCTTCTGCTACGATTCCCGCCGGTGGAAACGGAATATCGTTCGGTGAAATGACAACCGCCTGTCCAACATTGGACCGCATTAAATCAACTGTTGGCAGCGAGCCGACTGTTCCGGCGCCGACCACATAAATTTGGTTCTCAACGGCACGCGCATGACTCGTATAACGGACGCGGTGGAAGCCGTGCCGGTCGTCTGTACACGACGGGCAAAAAACAACGTCGGCTCCTTTTGCTTTCGCCATCCGGACCACTTCTGGAAATTCAATGTCGTAGCACGTGAGGATCGCAATCGTGCCTTTTTCGGTTTCGAAAATACGGAACGTTTCCCCTTGCTGCATATTCCAGCCTTCCACTTCGGCTGGTGTAATATGCAGCTTCGACTGCATTTGATATGAGCCGTCCGGATAAAACAAATACGCCGTATTTTGAATGCCGCCTTTCCATTCCGTTACGTGTGTACCACCGATAATGTGTACGTCATACTCTTTGGCAAAATCGGAAAACAACCGTTCATACCTTTCTGTAAACAACGGCAGGTCGGTGATCTTTAATGCTTCGCCTGTTTTTTCATCGCCGATCGAAAGAAGCTGGGTTGTGAAAAATTCCGGGAATAAAATAAATTCCGCTTCAAATTCCATTGCTGTTTTTATATAATGCTCACATTGCTTTGCGAACTCATCAAATGAACTAATGGTGTGCAAATGGTATTGCACTGCTGATACTCTCATTCTCAACTCAATCGCCCCTTTCATCTTTTCTAAAGTAGTGGAAATTCGTCTTTTTTGCAAGAAAAAAAGACGGCTTAAAAGCCGCCTAAAGTCAAATGTTCAATTCATACTCATAAGAGGGGGTTAATGAGAATGAATCTCAATTTCAATTATAGTTTTTTTCACAGAAATGTCAACCTGTTTGTGTGCGTTTTTTTAATTTGTGTCCACACATAGCCCATTGTGTCCACTCACTCTCATTTATGTCCATCCGTACAAAATAAAAAAACCGGCGGAATGATCCACCGGCTGGTTTATCTATTGCCACACTGGGCCGTTTGATTCTACATTCAGCTGCAATACATCGCAATCGGTAAATTGATCGCGATAGGCAGCCGCGATAACCTTGCCTTTGCCGCGCGGCGCAAGGGTCAACACCGTTGGGCCTGCGCCGCTTATAACTGTCGCATATGCGCCGTGCGTATGCGCTAGTTCACGTGCCAGCAGGAATTCTTTAATGAGCGCGGCACGATATGGTTCATGGAACACATCGCGCTCCATCATTCGCCCAGCTGTCTCGTAGTCGTGCTGCATAAAAGCGGCGACGAGCATATTGGATACGGCACTGCCCAAAACAGCGTCTTTTCGGTCAAACGAATCCGGCAAGACCTTACGTGCATCTTCCGTTTTCAGCTCATACGGCGGAACGATGGCAATTAAATCGACTTCTGGCGTCGGCAGCGTCAACAATTCGGCCGTTTCACCTAATGAGACACCACATACCATGCCTCCAAACAAAGACGCACCGATATTATCCGGATGCCCTTCAAACTGGTCGCCAATGTTTAATTTTTCTTCATCTGTCAGCTTCAAATCCGCAAACCGGTCCGCAATCTCAATGCCGGCTGCAATCGCCGCCGCACTGCTGCCAAGTCCGCGTGCGAGCGGAATGTCGCTTTTCAGCACCGCTTCGATCGGCGGCATCTCAATGCCGCGCAGCGAAGCGGTTTTTTTGGCAACAATCGCGATTAAATGGCGGTCATCTTCCGGAAGGCCGGCAAGCAGCGCAGACTCGTGGGAAAACGCCCACTCCTCCGCCTGCTTCACGTCAACCGTTAAATAAAGACTAAAGGCAAGGCCGATCGAGTCAAATCCTGGCCCTAAATTGGCCGTTGAAGCCGGCACTTTTAAGGAGCCGGCGTGTCTCATGCCTGAACCACTCCACGAATAAAGTTAAACACCGCTTCTTCGCTGTTTGGCAGAACCGTCGGCTTTTTCTCAATTTGGGCAATCGCCGTCTGTGGATCTTTTAATCCGTTTCCTGTCAGAACTGCGACGATGTTCGCGCCTTGCTCAATTTCGCCTGATTTTACGTGCTTGATAATGCCTGCGATAGATGCATTTGAAGCAGGCTCTGCGAAAATACCTTCTTCACGTGTCATCATTTCATACGCTTCTAAAATTTCGGCATCTGTTACGAAGTCAATTTTACCGCCAGACTCATCACGAGCAGCTTCTGCAAATTTCCAGCTTGCCGGGTTGCCGATACGGATGGCTGTTGCCACTGTTTCAGGATCGGCTATTGGCGCCCCCTGCACGATTGCCGCAGCACCTTCTGCTTCAAAACCGTGCATGCGTGGAAGGCCTGTGCCGAATTTTTCGTTATATTCTTTAAAGCCTTTCCAGTACGCCGTAATGTTGCCGGCATTTCCTACTGGAATCGCTAAAATATCTGGTGCTTGTCCAAGTTGGTCGCATACTTCAAACGCTGCTGTTTTTTGACCTTCAATACGATATGGATTTACCGAGTTTACAAGTGTAATCGGTGATTTTTCACTGATGTTGCGTACCATTGTTAAGGCTTCATCAAAGTTGCCTTCGATCGCAACGATTTCTGCTCCGTACATCATTGCCTGTGCAAGCTTGCCAAGCGCGATTTTGCCATCAGGGATAACAACGATTGTTTTCATGCCGGCACGTGAAGCGTACGCTGCTGCTGCTGCTGATGTATTTCCTGTTGACGCACAAATGACCGTGTTGCTGCCTTCTTCTTTCGCCTTCGCAACTGCCATAACCATGCCGCGGTCTTTAAAGGAGCCGGTCGGATTGGCTCCTTCCACTTTTACGTGAATGTTGACGCCAAGTTTTTTTGAAATGTTCACAAGCGGAATAAGCGGTGTGTTTCCTTCCATTAATGAAAGCGCCGGCGTGTTTTCGTTAACCGGTAAAAATTCTTTGTATTGGTGTAATAAACCTTCCCATTTAGCCATTGTTATGCTCCTTCTCCTTCAACGCGGTAGAAACTTTCAATTGAACGAACGACCGCCAGATCTTTAATTTGTTCTTGCATTTGTGTGTAGTTTTTCATCGATGCTTTATGAGTGACAATGACAATTTCGGCCACACCGTCTGCTTCAAGCGGCAGCTGAAGAATTTTTTCGAAGCTGATGCCGTTGGATGAAAACAGCTTCGTCAGTTCAGAAAATGCCCCAACTTCATCACGGACGTGCAGACGAATAAAATGTTTCGCGAATTTTTCTTCTGGTGTTTTTAACAGCTTTTCAAATTGTGGCACAGTGATGCTTTTGCCGTTCACGCCGAGGCGCATGTTTGTAATAACAGCAACAAGATCGCTGACAATGGATGTAGCTGTTGGCAGACCGCCGGCACCTGGGCCGTAAAACATCGTTTCACCGACTGCTTCACCATATACATATACCGCATTGTATTCGTCATTAACAGACGCAAGCGGGTGATTATTCGATAAAAATGTCGGCTGTACGCTTACTTCAGCACCGCCGTCTTGCTTATCCGCATATCCAATCAACTTCATTGTATAGCCGAGTGTCTGGCCGTGCTTCAAGTCGCTGTCGGACACGTTCGAAATGCCACTTACATCGACGTCTTCAAGTTCGATGTCCATTGAAAAAGCAAGACGGGCCAAAATTGCCATTTTACGCGCGGCATCCAGTCCTTCCACGTCAGACGTTGGGTCTGCTTCCGCAAAGCCAAGGTCCTGCGCTTCTTTCAGCGCCGTTTCGTAAGACATGCCTTCTTTGTTCATTTTTGTGAGGATAAAGTTCGTTGTCCCGTTGACAATCCCCATCATTTTTTTAATTTTATCGGATGCAAGTCCATCCGCCAAGCCGCGGATAATCGGAATGCCGCCGGCGACACTTGCTTCATAATAAAAGTCACAGCCGTTTTCAGACGCTGCTTTTAACAGTTCCGAACCATACAGTGCGACAAGGTCTTTATTTGCTGTCACAACATGTTTTTTCTGATGAAGCGCGTCAAGCAGCAATTTTTTCGTTTCATCAATGCCGCCCATCACTTCTACTATTACGTCGACGTCCGGATCGTTAATCACATCATATGGATCTAGTGTAAGTGCTTCTTTCGGCAGCTCCACTTCTCGTTTTTTATCTACGTTTTTTACAAGCACCTTCGTCACGTCAACTGAACAGCCGACACGGTGGGCAAGCTGTTCCTGATGATCTTGAATCATCTTGACAACACCTGTTCCGACTGTTCCGAGACCGAGTAATCCTACTTTTACGTTGTCCTTCATCTAAACGTCACCTCAACTATGTATTTTTCTGATGTACATTTGTTTTTATATAGTAGACATTATATCGGTCTTTCGTGCGGAATACAACCATATCTTTTGTAAAAGAATGTAGAATCATTTTTTTACAAAAACAATATTTTCATACAATTCCTATAATAAAGAAAACAACCGCTTCTTTCAAGCGGTTGTCGTATTTTCTGATGAAGCCCCTTTAACGTCTTTTGCGATGAAAAGCGGTTTTTTTCCGCAGTTGGCAAAATGCGCATTTTTTATGCTCACGTCCTCCGGCTTATTTGCTCCGCCGAATACTTTCAAGGCAGTACCCGCTGTCACAAAATCACGCATGACGACGTCTTGAATGTGAACGTGTTTCGCTTTATATTGAATACCGGCTACAGGCAGTTCCTTGTAATTATAGCCTGGATCACCGATTGCGCGCAGCCCGTTTATCACGACGTGCCGGTAAGCGGATACCGTTAGCGCGCGTGGTTTTGATCCGGCGTACAAGTCTGTGTATACCGGACGGAGGGACACGATGCGTGTGGCGGTCAAAAAACGGGCCGTTTTGGATTCCGGATCGCTCGCCGAATGGTGGCCGATATGACGGAAATTGAACGACCGATTGTCGTTTTCGGAAAGATGGCCGATGATATGAACATTGGCTGCCGCTGAGCTCGTTGCGTGCGCTTTTATTTCAATGCCGCCGAAACAACGCGCTGATGCATTATGCACGAGCCAGACTGAACGAGAGCCATCATCCACTTCAAAGCCGTTTGAATTGGAAAAACCCGTTTTATGGCTTCGGCCGGACGGATCATGCATAAAGCAATTAGAAACAAAAATGTAGTCACTATGATGCGTTGTGACGCCGTCATCGCCAAAACCGGAACCGGTGCAGCCGTCAATCCAGACAAAACGGCTTCCTCCCGGCGCACGGTGTCCATCGCCTGAGTAATCATATAAGGTAGATGAAACGTCATAACAATGGAGACCTGGGTTGATCGCGTCACACTCTTTCACCCAGCCGTACGTAACATTTGCGAACGTTAAACAGCTTGAGCGGTTATTGCCGCTTGACGATTTTTCGTCGGGACGGAGCCGTTCAAGTGACCAATCTAACGTTATTGCTTCTATTGATACATGATGATTGCCTTTTACATGATTTTCATTCGTCACGACAAAGCTTCGTTTCGGTGCCGTATCCCGCAATTTCAATATTGTCTTGCCCGGTCCTGCTCCTTTGACGATCGTATTGGATGGCACATGCAGCTCATCGACAATATAAGTTCCTTCGGCTAACTGAACGGTTTTCCTGCCGCCGGACAGCGCCTTCTGCAGGTCGTCGCCAGATTTTACATAAACAACGGCGGCTGCGTTTTTTTGCAGTATGCCATACTCACGGTCCAATACCGGCTTCCAGTCAGGATAAGCCGTTCCCTTCTTAACGAGTGTTTGATGAAACTTGATCGGCTCTTCTTTTTTTGTCCAAAGCGCCTTCAATTTATCGAAAATGCTTTTTTTTGAACTCACTGGCTTCCAATCTGCAGCTGATGCCAAAAAAAGCTGGTTTGTTTCAGCTACAGCGTCAGACAGTGGATTGCTGTCATTGAAATAGGCTTCAATCAGAGCGGCATTTTTTCCTGGGTTATGACCTTTGTTTAAATACATGTACTTTTTCCTTTCTTTTTTTGAATTTTGCACATAATGTTTTTAGTTTATTTCAAAGGAAAAAGTCTGTTCTTTTACTGGTTTAGTTGGCTCGACTGTCCTCTCTGTCCAAACAGCTGAATGGTTTTTGCTTATTTCGAGTATAGTCGAGCTTCTCGTTCCATATGTTTCGCTTTTAATAAAAATGGGCGAAAGCAGCCGTTCCCATTCAATCGACACCCCTGTGTCCGGCAGTTCGGTGTCATTGGCGGCTGTGTAATCGCACAGCATGTCAAACAGCTCTTCTTTGCTGTTCAGCGCTGCTGCCATTTTTTCTTTTGCTCGTACGGTTTTAGGCCACGGAGTATTTATAAAAGCGTTGCTGACGACATGAATGCCCGGCGGAAGGAGAAATGGTTTTTCACCAGAACGGCTCCCGTACGCATACAATTCATCTTTCGTGCCGGCCACGAGATTAAAACCCGGGTAGCGGTCCTTTTCCCTGTCTAATTCGTTCAAAAACACTTCAGCCGTCAAATGACTTTCTAAAAAAGCCCGGACGATGTGGCCTCGTGATTCTTTTCCGGCTGATTGTTCGTTCGGATCACGGTAATTGGTCAGCGCACAAAATCGGCCGTTTTTGGACACACCCATCCACGTGCCTCCTTTTTCCAAATCGCGCCCGGCCAAAATTGGCACATCATCCCACCAATGGGACACTTCAGTTGGGCGATGATAAAATTCATCCCGGTTTGCCGCCACAATCAGCGGCTTATCGGTGTGCTGCCTAAAAGCGATGGCGATTAAACACATGATAGATTCCTACTTTCTTTTTCTTCAATTATACGCAGGAATGGTACAATGGAACAAATGACAGAACGATAGGATGGTGGAACTTATGTATAAGTTTGTAATGCCAGAAGTGATTTTTGGAAGCGGATCCATTTCTCAGGCGGGAGAATGCTGTGAGCGGCTGGGCGCCCGTCATGTGCTCGTTGTAACAGATCGCGGCGTAATGGAAGCCGGCTGGACGGAGCCTGTGTTAGAAAGCTGCCGGGAAGCCGGTCTTACTGCTGCTTTGTTTGACCAGGTGTCGGTGAATCCGACAGATGATGAAGCAGATGCCTGTGCCCGTGTCTATAAAAAAAATGGCTGCGATGCGATTATTTCCGTCGGCGGCGGCAGCGCCATCGATATCGGGAAAGCAGCCGCTGCGCTTGTGACCAATGGCGGTCACATTCGAGATTACGAAGGGGTTGACCGGATTCTGCACCCTCTCCCCCCGCTGGTTATGATCCCTACAACGGCCGGTTCCGGTTCAGAAGTGTCTCAGTTTTCAGTGATCGTAGACAGCTCCCGGCAGAAAAAAATGACCATTGTCTCGAAATCACTCGTTCCGGACATTGCCGTTATTGATCCGGACGTGCTGACGACAAAAAGCGCCCGCCTGACCGCAACGACGGGCCTTGATGTGATTACGCATGCAATTGAAGCATTTGTCAGCATCGCGGCGACACCGATGACGGATGTGCAGGCAAAAAATGCGCTCGCCATTGCAGCACGTCATCTGCGCCCATCTGTTGCGTCGAAATACAATAAAGAAGCAAAAGAACAAATGGCGATGGCAAGCTTGCAGGCCGGTCTTGCGTTTTCAAATGCGATTTTAGGTGCTGCCCATGCGATGAGCCATACGATCGGCGGGCGCTATCCGTTTCTGCACGGTGACATTAATGCCGTTCTTTTGCCACATGTAATGGAATTTAATTTAATTGCCTGTCCGGAAAAGTTTCGCGAAATGGCGGTTTTAATGGGCGAAGATGTGACCGGGCTTTCTGACATCGCCGCCGGGGAAAAAGCAATTCAGTATGTAAAAAAATTGGCCGTTGACATTGGGGCGCCGTTGACCCTGTCAGAAATGGGCTTTCAAGCGGATGCGATTCCCGAAATGAGTAAAATTGCCCTGACGGACGCGTGTATGATTACCAATCCACGTGATATTTCGGCGGAAGAAGTGGCTGCACTTTTAAGGAGGGCGCTGTAATGAACCGGCCGGAAATGATTCATTTGCTGACCGGTGTCCAGTCATCGAAGCGTAACTATTATACAGAGCTGAAGCGGACGGTGGACGAGCTTCAAAAGAAAAACAGGCAGCTTGAAATTATGAATGACATTATGCACAGCTTTAATGTCAATATGTCGATTCAGGAAATGCTGAAACAAACGCAGGAAACACTTCAGGCCGTATACAGGATTGACCGCCTCAGTCTGGCGATGTGGGAAGACGGAGCGCTTAGAATGGCGGATGTTTATCCGGAAAAAGCAACATTTCTGGCGAAAGGAACCGCTTTTCCCGCTGACGTTTCGCTTTATTCTCACGTTTTTTCAGCCGGCCAGGATGTTCTGCATTCTGTTCAGAGAACGGATGCATTTTTTGAATCTGAGGCATTTGGAGCACTTGACCTTCGTTCCGTCTGGCTGTTCCCCCTCAGCAGCCGTGGTGCCATGATTGGGGTGCTCGGACTTGCTACTCGTGAATCCATTTCTTTTTCAAAGGAAGACCGGGCTTTTTTTCAGCATTTATCGGGGCAAGTGGCTGTTTGTATTGAAAATGCGCGTCTTTACCATGAAGTACTGCTCAGCAAATCAAGATGGGAATCGACGTTTCGCGCGGTAGCGGATTCCATTTTTGTGACGGACGTCGACGGAACGATTTTAACGAGAAATGACAGTGCAGCTATTCATTGGCCGGACGCGAAAAATATTTCTGTTTTTTTAAAGACAGATCTTTTTCTTCAAACGGTTCGAGAGGTTACACCACACTTTGAAGAAGCATCTATTCAAAACAACGTCTATGAATGTGCTTATTACCCGCTTCTTGACGCCGGCGAACTGAATGGCATTATTGTCTATTTAAAAAACATTACGGAAAAACAGCTGATGCAGGCGCAAATTATTCACTCTGGACAGCTCGCCGCCATCGGTGAAATGGCCGCCGGCGTTGCGCATGAGCTGAATAATCCACTCACAGCGATTCTCGGTAATACACAGCTTCTGCTTCGGCTTTCCACAGATGACACGAAGCCCATGCTCGAAGACATCGATGAGTGCGGAAAACGATGCCGGACGATCATTCGAAGCCTGCTCGCTTTTTCCCGTCAGGAGCCGGCTTCATTTGCCCGATGCTCGTTAAACGATGCGGTGTATGAAGCACTGCGGCTGACAGGACGACAACTTGAAAAGCAGCGGATTGAATTAACCGTTAAATTAGCCGAACGGCTGCCTTTTGTTGAAGGGAGTATTCAGCAGCTGAGTCAAATTGCGGTGAATTTATTAATTAATGCAAAAGACGCCTGTTTAGAAAAAAAGGATGTTAAGCAAGTATTAGTGGAATCGGAAGCCGACAAGCATCATGTGTATTTACATATCACAGATAACGGGTCTGGGATATCCCCAGACCAAATAGATGATATTTTCCATCCGTTTTTCACTACCAAATCAGCACACAATGGCACCGGTCTTGGTTTGTCGGTAAGCTTGGGCATCGCCGAATCACATGGCGGCACATTAACTGTAACGAGTGGTATCGGAAAAGGAAGCACATTTACGCTGGCCCTTCCTATATGGAAAAGGATGTGAATACATGGCACATATATTAATTGTGGATGACGAACAGGAAATCGGCCGTTTTTTAACCCGGCTTTTTCAACTTAAAAAAATGAATGTAACCTATATTGATAGTGGCCGCGCATTTGATGATCTTGATCGCATCGATCAATTCGATGCCGCTTTTTTAGACGTACGGCTGCCAGACCGGAATGGCCTTGATCTTTTAAAGGAATTGAAAAAAAGAGCACCGTCCTGTAAAGCCGTCGTGATGACCGGCTACAGTACAGTAAAAACGGCCGTGGAAGCGATTCAGCTCGGTGCGGAAGATTTTCTTGAAAAACCGTTTGAGGATATCAATGCGCTTGAAGAGTTAGTCGATCACTTAACAAAACGAGTGGATACTGCAGAATACAAGCAAGCCGCAATCGAAGCCGGGGCCTTTTTAGGAACGAGCGCTAGCATGCACGAATTGTACCGTTTAGCGTATAAACTCGCATCAAAACAGGTGACCATTTTAATTGAAGGAGAAACAGGCACTGGAAAGGAAGTGCTGGCCGGCTTCTTGCACCGGGCCGGCAGCCGCACTGAACAGCCGTTTATTGGCATTAACTGCGGGGCGATTTCGGAATCTCTGCTTGAAAGTGAATTGTTCGGGCACGCAAAAGGCGCGTTTACCGGAGCCGCATTTGATCGTGCCGGTTATTTTGAAGTGGCAACGAACGGCACCTTGTTTCTCGATGAAATCGCCGAAGCGTCCCATGCCACTCAGGTAAAGCTGCTTCGCGTCCTCGAAACCGGTGAGTTTTTTAAAATCGGCGACCCAGCACCAAAGCGGACGAGTGCGCGCATCATCGCCGCCAGCCATTCGAGTTTAGAAAAAGCTGTAGCAGAAGGTGCGTTTCGCGAGGATTTATTGTACCGGCTGGATATTGTGAAGCTGACGATTCCACCGCTTCGTGAACGACGGCAGGACATCCCCCTTTTTATTGAATTATACGGTCAAAAAAGCGGATTTGCTTTTTCATTTTCACCAGAAGCCATGGATGCTTTTATACAATACAACTGGCCGGGCAATATGCGCGAGCTTGTGAATACGCTGCAGCGTCTGTCCGTTTTATATGCCGATGAACCGGTTATTACCATTCATATGCTGCCGGAAAAAATGGTACGGCCGGGCACGTTTCAGAAAACTCTGCCAACGCCCGCCCGCTCTTTTGAATCCGAGTGGCGCCGCTTTTCAAACCGGTTGGCTGACTTGTATAACGGCGATGAACTGGTTCAGCTCGATGAGTTGCTGCATATGATGAAACGAATGGAAAAGCGGACCGCGGAAGCGTTTATCAAAAAAACATTGAAAGAAACGGCCGGCAGCCGCGAACAGGCAGCCGAAAAGCTCGGTATTTCCAAGCGGAAAATCCGCTATTATTTAAATGAAACATAAAAGTCTTCCATTCATTTGGAAGACTTTTCGTTTATTGATTCAGTTCCTGCCGCTCTTCGTCCGTAAAAACACGGGACCTTGTTAAAAAGCGTTTTCCTTCGGGTCCTTCGAGTGAAAACATGCCGCCGCGTCCGTCAACGACATCAATAATGAGCTGTGTATGCTTCCAGTATTCGTACTGGGCATCGCTAATGTAAAACTTGACGCCTCCGATTTCACCGAGCAGCTTGTCTGAATCACCAGTCATAAATTCGCCGTCCGGGTAGCACATCGGTGCACTGCCATCACAGCAGCCGCCTGATTGGTGAAACATGAGCGGTCCGTGTTTTTCTTTCAGCTTTCCGATTAAATCTAAGGCAACTTGAGTAGCCGTCACCCGCTCTGTCATATTTTCCACCTCCCTATGAAAATAACGCCGCCGCATAACGCGGCAGCGCAATCATTGATCAAAAGAATCCAAGAGCATCTTCTGAATAGCTGACAAGCAGGTTTTTCGTCTGCTGGTAATGATTCAGCATCATGAGATGATTTTCGCGTCCGATCCCGGACATTTTGTAGCCGCCGAACGCTGCGTGTGCCGGATACTGGTGGTAGCAGTTTGTCCAAACACGGCCCGCTTTAATGTTGCGGCCGAACCGGTATGCTCTGTTTTGATGGCGCGACCAGACACCGGATCCGAGACCGTAAAGTGTATCGTTTGCAATTTCAAGCGCTTCCGCTTCATCTTTAAAAGTTGTAACAGAAACAACCGGTCCAAAAATTTCTTCCTGGAAAATACGCATTTTATTATGACCTTTAAAAATAGTTGGCTTAATGTAGTAGCCGTTTTCAAACCCTTCGACCGTATTTTTCTCACCACCGGCCAGGCATTCGGCGCCTTCTTGTTTACCAATATCCAGGTAGGACAAGATTTTTTCCATTTGTTCATTCGACGCCTGCGCGCCCATCATTGTGTCTGTATCAAGCGGATTGCCTGTTTTGATTGCATTGACACGCTCAATGACACGCTCCATAAATTTGTCGTAAATGTTTTCATGAACGAGCGCGCGAGATGGGCATGTACACACTTCACCCTGGTTAAGCGCAAACATGACAAATCCTTCCACCGCTTTGTTTAAAAATGCATCGTCTTCTTCCATAATATCGTCGAAGAAAATATTCGGTGATTTTCCTCCGAGTTCAAGCGTGACCGGAATTAAGTTTTGCGACGCGTACTGCATGATCAGTCGACCCGTTGTTGTTTCACCCGTGAAAGCGATTTTCGCAATGCGTTTGTTTGATGCAAGCGGCTTTCCTGCTTCAAGACCGAATCCGTTGACGATGTTAACAACACCCGGCGGCAGCAGGTCTTCAATGAGTTCCATTAAGACCAAAATCGACGCTGGAGTCTGTTCAGCCGGTTTTAATACAACGCAGTTTCCTGCCGCAAGCGCCGGTGCAAGCTTCCATACGCCCATTAAAATCGGAAAGTTCCATGGAATAATCTGTCCGACGACGCCAAGCGGCTCGTGGAAATGATAAGCAACTGTGTCATCATCAATCTGTGACAGCGAGCCTTCCTGCGCCCGAATCGCTCCGGCAAAATAACGGAAGTGGTCGATTGCAAGAGGTAAATCGGCATTGAGTGTTTCACGAACTGCTTTCCCGTTGTCCCACGTCTCTGCTACCGCAAGCAGTTCTAAATTTTCTTCAATTCGATCGGCAATTTTATTTAAAATATTGGCACGCTGGGCGACCGACGTTTTGCCCCATTCATCTTTTGCCGCATGTGCCGCGTCAAGTGCGAGTTCAATATCTTCCGCCTGTGATCGGGCCACTTCACAAAATACTTCGCCCGTCACCGGTGTGACGTTTTCAAAATATTGGCCGCCGACTGGCGCGGTCCATTCTCCATTAATGAAATTATCATATTTTTTCTTAAACGTAACTTTTGATTCTTCTTGCCCTGGATTTGCGTAAATCATATACCCTTTCCCCCTTTGAATGTTGGAAATCCGTTATATAAAACGCTTACATTTCCAAAATAACGTCTTCCGAACTGAATGTCAACTCATTTGTCTTACATAGTGAGCACAATTCGACCATTAATTTTCCCTTTTTCCATTTTGTCGAATATATTGTTAATATCGTCAAGCGGAGCGGTTTCGACTTGCGCTTTTACTTTGCCTCGTGCCGCAAAATCGAGTGCTTCTTTCATATCGAGACGTGTACCGACAATTGAGCCTTTAACAGATACACCGTTTAAAACTGTATTGAAAATCGGGATCGGCAGCTCATCGTTTGGAAGACCAACCACGACCAGTGTTCCGCCGCGTTTCACGGAACGATACGCCTGTTCAAACGCTTTTTTGGTGACTGCCACACTGATTGCCGCCTGAACGCCACCTAATTTTTCCTGAATTGCATCTGCCGGATCTTCATTCATCCCATTCACTGCTTCATCTGCGCCTAAGCTTTTCGCAAGCTCCAGCTTTTCATCCGCAATATCAACCGCCACAACATTAAAGCCCATTGCTTTGGCATATTGAAGCGCGATATGGCCAAGTCCGCCAATGCCGTAGATCGCGACCCAATCACCTGGTTTGGCACCTGAAACTTTCAGTGCTTTATACGTCGTCACGCCTGCGCATAAAATCGGTGCGACTTCAACCGGATCAAGGCCGTCTGGAATTCTCGCCACATAATCAGCCGGTGCCACACAATATTCCGCATAACCTCCGTCTACCGAGTAGCCGCCATTTTCCTGGTTCGGGCAAAGTGTTTCCTGCCCCTGTAGACAGTATTCACACTCGCCACAAGCGGAAAATAACCACGGCACCCCAACACGGTCGCCCACCTTTAATGATGTGACTCCTTCACCGATTTCCTCAATAATTCCAACGCCTTCATGACCTGGAATAAGCGGCAATTTCGGCTTAACCGGCCAGTCACCGTGTGCCGCATGCAAATCAGTATGACAAACGCCACATGCTTCAATTTTCACTAAAATTTCGCCGCGTCCCGCTGTCGGCTTCGGCATATTTTTTACTTCAAGCTGCTGGTTAAATTCGTTTACGACGGCTGCTTTCATACTTGTTTGTGCCTCGGTCTGCTGGTTCATTTCATTTACGGCTGTTGTTTTCATGTTTCGTTCCCCCTTTTAATTTGTCTTTCGTTTTTTATAATGCAAGCATCGTGCCAACATTGAGAACGTTAACACATTACCTTTTTTCCAATGTTTAAGCCGGGTTTCCGGCTCTTTCAGCCAAAATTCCGGCTCATTCGAACAAAAAAACGGCTTTCTCATCGTCGAGAAAGCCGCCGGTTAATCCGATATTCACTAAAATGAAACAGCATAATCCAAAAAAACAGCCAGGCCGCGCCTATGGAAAACCCGGCGAGTACATCACTCGGGTAATGGACACCAAGATAAATCCGTGTCAGGCCCACAAGGAGGATCATGCAGCCAGCGAGCATCGCGGCCATCAGCTTTTTCCATTTTCCCCTTAACAACCGGAACAGCATAAACGACAGAGCACCATAAAAAATAAACGATCCCATGGAATGGCCGCTCGGAAAACTGTAGCCGCCCTGCTCAATTAACGGCAAAATGTCCGGACGCTGGCGCTTAAACAGTTCTTTTAAAAAGCCGTTAAACGCGCCGCCAAGCCCATTGACGAGAAGAAAAAACAGCGCCCATCCATATCGTCTGCGGATGAGAAGAAACAATGCGATTAAGACAGTCGCAACCGTTAAAAACGTCACCGAAGCGAGATCAGTTATAAACACCATCCGGGCGGTTCGGCCTTCATTCACCCATGACTGCACCTCATTGATAATTTTTGTATCAAAAGCCGCCACTTCATTTTCCTGAAGCGCGTCGACGACTTCAAAAAATCCCCATGTAAAAAAGAGCAGAAAAACAACTAATGCTCCGTAATAAGCGTATGGCCGCCAGTTTTTCTTCTCCAATACGATTCTTCCTTTCTTCTTTTTATCCTTTTATGTACCCTCGCTACACAAAAAAATCCAGGAATGTATCCTGGATTTAAAAAACATGTGCGGCTAAATACGATTCCGCTTCTTCCCGAAGTTTTTCGTAAGCAGCCTGTTCTTCAAACGTTTTTTGATCGTGGACTGTAAATTGGCCTGGGGCTGACAGATCGAGCTGAATCGTCCCTTCAAACATGTACGTGCCGTTGCCGATCAAATCAATCGAGTAGCGGCCTGCCTCGTGTTGATGCACTTCACAGCGGACTTTCCCGCCGTTGTTAAAAACGTCAATCGGTGTTTCATACTCGTTTAAGCCGAGCTGGCAGGTCGTCAATGTTGAAGCGGACATCGCTGTACCGCACGCATTTGTAAAGCCGACGCCGCGTTCAAACGTCCGGACATACAGCGTACCTTTTTCGATTGGATGAACGAAGCTGACATTGACTCCATCCGGCGTAATGTCATTTTTTTCGTTCAGCATTGCCGCAATCTGTTTTTGCTCATTTGAGGCAATTAGTTCCCGGCTGCCGACTGCAATTAAGTGTGGATTCGGTACGGCGACTGCTGAAAATGGGATTGAATCAGATAATGCCGGAACGATTTCATTAAACAAGCGTTCTTTTCCGATCGTCATCGGCAAGTCGGCAAGATCGAACAAAACGGGTGAAATTTCCACGCGATACGCCGGTACACCGTCATAAATATCCCCGTCCCGTTTCACATAAAGGTCTGCTTTATTTGTCTCAACAACAATCTCATTTCTTCCGAGTTTGTCCAGTACATACCGGCCGTGCAGACGAAGGCCGTTGCCGCACATCGATGCTTCTGAGCCATCACTGTTAAAAATGCGCATTTTTGCATCCGAATGACTGCTTTCCATGACAAACACAATGCCATCCGCACCGATGCCTGTTTCACGGTTACAAAGCGCCAGCGACAAATCACGGCGGTTTTCTTCGGTGAACGTGTACCCGTTCGTCCACTCATCAATTAAAATAAAATCATTTCCTGACCCGTGGCCTTTAATAAATTGAATCTCCAACCTAAATCCCTCTTTCGCAGCTAATTTGTTTTGTATAGTATAGCAGATTTAAGCGCGGCGGTGCGACTTTGTAGTGTGGTGGCGCGATTTTATAGACGCTTAGCGCGAAAGATGATTTTATCCGTATATAATGCAGGAATACTCACACAAAAATATATTAAATCTAAGAAAAGTTAATTTAATTTTAATAAGACTCTGGTATTTTCAGATGAAAATTAAAAGACTTTATTATTCCTATACACGATTCTCACCACATTTATACAAAAATAAAAAACCCGCCCCGAGAGGCGGATTTTTTAGTGAATCATTGTATTCATCAGGAACAGTACCGCGATAACATACATCGGAACGGGTACTTCGCGGAATCGTCCACGGGTTATTTTTAAAAGTGGATACAAAATGAATCCGGCCGCAATGCCATCTGCGATGCTCGATGTAAGCGGAATGATCGCGATAATGGCAAGTGCTGGAATCGATTCGGTCCAGTCAGAAAAAGACAGCCGGCGGATGTTCATTGTCATCAGCACGCCGATAATAATTAAGATCGGCGCAACAGCAGAGCCTGGCACCATATTTAAATACGGCGCCGCGACAAACGCAAGCGGAAATAAAAGTCCGGCAACAAGCGGTACAAGACCGGTCCGTCCGCCAGAAGCGATTGGCGCCGCGCTTTCAACGGCCGACACATTAGCACTTGATCCGGCCATGCCGGATGCGATTACCGCAAATGCATTAGACTGAATGGCCCGCTTGAATTTCTGCGGCTGCTCAGCCAAATTCAAGTGGCCGTGCACGAGGCCGATGTTTTCAAACAGCAGCACCATCGTTAACGAAAATACCGCCGAAATGAACACGACTGGCGAAACCCCTTTAACGGTCCAGGCGCCAAATACCGATGCATAGCTGCTCATGCCAACATGACGTGAGATCTCCGGTAATGTGCCAAACAGCCAGGCGATGCCGGTACCGGCTAAAATGATCCAGATAAAGGTGCCCGGCACTTTTCGCCAAAATAATACGATTGCAAGCACGAACGTGACAAGCGCAGCCCACGAAAGCCCGGCTTTTTCCAAACCGATCACGATAAGAAATAGCCCGAGGCCAATTGTGATCGCTTCCTTAAGCGACGCGGGCACAATGTCATTTAGTTTTCCGGCGATTGGTGTCAGTGTGACTACCCCAAACAATAGACCGGAAACGACAGTGACACCAAGCGCCTGCTGCCACATCATGCCCATTTCGTTCACAAATGTATAAGTGAACATCGCATTGATGCCCATGCCTGGTACAATTATGATCGGTGCATTCGCCCACAGCGCCATAATCAAACACCCGGTCGCGGCCGATACGATGGTTGCCGCTGCGGCTGCTTCAAATGGCATGCCCGCTTCTGACAAAATGAGCCCGTTTACGGCAATAATGTAGATGACTGTTAAAAAGCCGGCCACACCCGCAGACAATTCCTTCGCGAAAGTCGTTCCATTTTCGCGAAGCTTAAAAATTCCTCCATTCATTAATAAAACCTGCTTACTGTAAAGCGCCCTCTCCCTACCCGCTGTATTGTCAGACAGAGGTCTGACAACCAGCCACGTTAGCGATTATATCACGCGTCAAATGAGCGGAGCAAGTTCGCCATTTCGATAGCAGACATCGCTGAATCCCAGCCTTTGTTGCCTGCTTTTGTGCCTGCACGTTCGATGGCTTGTTCAATCGTATCCGTTGTCAGAAGACCGAAGATTACTGGTACTCCTGTTTGCATGCCGGCTTGCGCGGTGCCTTTTGCCGCTTCGCTGCAGACATAGTCAAAGTGGGCTGTTGCACCGCGAATAACGGCGCCCAACGTAATAACCGCGTCATATTTTCCGCTTTCTGCCATTTTTTTAGCGACAAGCGGCAATTCAAACGCACCCGGCACCCAGGCGATATCGATGTTTTCTTCCTCAACGCCATGACGGATAAATCCGTCTTGTGCGCCCCCAATCAGCTTGCTTGTAATAAATTCATTGAAACGGCCGGCAACGATGCCTACTTTTAGTCCTGTTCCAATTAAATGTCCTTCAAATGTTTTTCCCATTATTCATTCTCCTCTTTTACATGTAATAAGTGGCCGAGCTTTGAAATTTTTGTTTTTAAATAATTACGGTTGTCGTCATTGGCCGGCATTTCAATCGGCATACGTTCAACGATATCGAGCCCGTATCCATTTAAGCCGGTAATTTTGCGCGGGTTGTTTGTTAAGAGCCGCATTTTTGAAATGCCGAGATCGCGCAAAATTTGGGCGCCGATGCCGTAATCACGCAAGTCGTCTTTAAAACCAAGCTTGACGTTTGCTTCGACGGTATCATAGCCCTGCTCCTGTAATTCGTATGCCTTCAGCTTATTGATCAGCCCGATGCCGCGGCCTTCCTGGCGCATGTACAACAGCACACCGCGCCCTTCTTCTTCAATCTGCTGAAGCGCCGCATGAAGCTGCGGACCGCAGTCGCAGCGATGTGAGCCAAAAATGTCCCCGGTTAAACATTCAGAATGAACGCGGACAAGCACCGGCTCGTCGCTGGAAATGTCGCCTTTCACAAGTGCAACATGGTCTTTGCCGGTTAAGTCTTCCTCATAGCCAACCGCACGGAAATAACCGAAATCGGTCGGCAGCTGGATGTCCGCTTCCCGGCGGATCAGTGTTTCACGTCCACGGCGATAGGACACAAGCTGTTCAATCGTAATGATTTTCAAATCGAATTTTTTCGCCATCACTTCAAGCGCCGGCAGTCGGGCCATGGTCCCATCATCATTCATCACTTCGCAGATGACACCGGCTGGTTTATGACCGGCAAGCTTTGCAAGGTCAACCGCTGCTTCGGTATGGCCAGTTCTGCGCAGCACGCCGCCGTCTTTTGCAATCAGCGGAAAAATATGACCCGGCCGTTTAAAATCAGCTGGTGTGGACGCATCATCCACCATTGCTTTCACCGTATCAGCCCGATCAAATGCGCTTATGCCGGTCGTCGTTGAAATGTGATCAACGCTGACCGTAAACGCTGTTCCGTGGCTGTCCGTGTTATGTTCCACCATCGAATGGAATTGAAGCCGGTTTGCAATCTGCTCTTCAACCGGCACACAAATGAGACCGCGTCCTTCTTTCGCCATAAAATTAATCATGGCACCATCTGCGAGTTCTGCAATACCGACAAGGTCGCCTTCATTTTCACGGTCTTCGTCATCAACGACAATGATCACTTTCCCTTGTTTTAAATCGTTAATGGCTTCTTCAATTGTCGAAAACATGGATGTTCCTCCTTACAAATAGCCGTTCTCTTTTAATAAATCCATTGTGACGCCGCGCCCCTGCTCTTCTCTTTTCTCAAGCATATTGCCAACGTACTTCGCCAGCATGTCGCATTCAATATTAACAGCATCCCCAACGCCTTTAGACGCTAAAATCGTTTCATCGCGTGTATGCGGAATGAGTGACACCGTTACGTCATTATCTGTTACGCCAAATAAAGTAAGCGAGGTGCCGTCGAGTGCAATTGAGCCTTTGTATAAAAAGTAACGGCCAAGCCCTTCCGGATAAGAAATCGTCACATAAATGGCGTTTTCTTCCTGCTTTTTCGAGACAATATGACCAACACCGTCGACATGTCCCGAAACAAAATGACCGCCGAACCGGCCGTTCGCCGCCATCGCCCGTTCTAAGTTCACGCGCGTACCGGGCGCAAGCGACGCAAGGGCGGTTGATTTAAATGTTTCCGGCATCACATCGGCCGCAAAATTGGTTTTTGTGAATGCTGTGACCGTCAGGCAGACTCCGTTTATGGAAATGCTGTCGCCAAGCTTTACATCTGTCAGCGTGGTTTTGGCCGCAATCGTCAGCTGCAGCGATTTGCCGCCGCGGACGATTCGCTCGACGGTACCGATTTCTTCTATTATTCCTGTAAACATGTGATCACCTTTTTTCCATGACGATTTTCAAATCCGGGCCGATCCGATCCATCGAAACAAACGCAAGATCAAGTGCTTCATCCATGGAGGAACCGCCGAGTCCGCCAAAAGAAGACGGAGCGGATTTTCCGCCGATTAATTTCGGCGCCATATACATCACGAGCCGGTTAAACGCGCCAATGTCCAAAAACGACGCATTCATTTCAGCCCCCGCTTCCACGAAAAGCGTCATAATATTCATTTTGCCCAATTCATCAAGCACCGCATCGATAGCCATATACGGCAGCCGGATGACCGTGACTCCTTCATCTTCTAAAGCGCGCTGTTTTTTCGTCTGTGCGTCGGATGCGCAGAAAATAATCGTTTTTGCTTCTTTGTTTTGAATGATATGAAAATCAAGCGGAACGCGTAAATGCGTATCCAATAAAATTCGAATCGGGTTTTTTCCTCCCTGGGGCAGACGAGAGGTGAGGAGCGGGTTGTCGAGAAGGACGGTGCCGATGCCTGTTAAAATAGCATCGTGACGGCTTCTGAGAAGGTGTACGTCTTCTCTGGCGGCGTCGCTCGTAATCCAGCGGCTGTGCCCGGTGTGGGCGGCCGTTTTGCCGTCGGCGGTGACAGCGGTTTTAATCGTAACGTAAGGCCTTTTCGTCTGAATAAAATGAAAAAAAGGTGTTAATAATTCCGTTGCTTTTTGTTCGCAAATGCCGGTCTTGACTTCGATGCCGGCTGCCTGCAGTTTTTCGATGCCTTTTCCACCTACAAGCGGATTCGGATCAACAGCGGCAATGAACACACGGCGAATGCCTTTTTCAATAATAAGGTCAGCGCATGGCGGTGTTTTGCCAAAATGAGCACACGGTTCAAGTGTCACATAAATATCAGCGTCTTTTGACTCGTCACCTGCTTGAGCGAGCGCATTTACTTCTGCATGTGCTTCCCCTGCTTTTAAGTGGGCACCCATGCCAAGAATCCGGCCGTCTTTGACGACAACAGCGCCTACTGGCGGATTTGGTGACGTTTGGTGCGCGGCGCTGTCGGCAAGCGACAGTGCAAGATTCATATAATGTTCTTCATTCATTAGAAGGGAACCCCCCTTTTCAAAAATACCGCCTGTACACAAGAAAAGCCCCGCATTGATGTTCAATACGGGGCTTTTTATCATTAGGAAATAAACGTTTTCTATCTGAAAAAATTTTCAGAAAACGCGTTTTGTCCTTTCCTCCCATCCAGACTTTCACTGTCGGCTCCGGAATTACACCAGATCCACCGCACGTATGCGGGTCACGGACTAAGGGCTATGCGCCCATCACCGCCGGTCGGGAGTTGCACCCTGCCCCGGAAAGGTTTATTCGAATGTTGTTATCATTATGAACCTTCTTTAAATCGTCTGTCAAGCAGGGATTCTTGTTTTTTCAGCCAGAAGGCAAGCATAGCAATGACAACAAGCAGGACAAGCTGCGGCAAAACCGTTTCAACCGTCGGGTACAAGCCGATCACATCAATAAACGGCACAATGGATGTTGAATGAATGTCCACCACGCCCGCAACTTGCAGCGAATGAATACTTTTGCCTAAAATTTTAAACGACAGCACGTAAATAAGCAGCGCCGCGCTCGTAAAAAAGAGCCGCATCGGAACCCGCACGCTGTATTTCATCACCAGAGATCCAACCGCTGAAACGATAATAACGGCCACCGCGATGCCACTGACAAGTGCGCCTAGTTTCATATCCGGTGCCATGCCGGCATAAAAAATGATTGTTTCTGCGCCTTCTCTGAAAACAGACAAAAAGCTGATCAACGCAAACGACAGAACGCTTCCGGATGCGGCTGCTTTTCCCATCGACTGCTTAACAAACGCATTCCATTTGTTTATATTCGATTTTCCGTGCAGCCAAATACCAACACCAATCATCATGACGACAGCCACGATGCCGGTGAGCCCTTCCATATATTCACGTCCGGCGGCACCCGCAAGACCGGTGAACACGCGGCTTAACACAACCGCCATCACAACGCTCGCCAACATACCGCCTCCCGCGCCGAGCCAAATCCATTTTTTCGCCTTCTCTTGTCCGGTTTTTGATAAAAAAGCGAGCAGCGCCGACAATATAAGCACAGCTTCTAATCCTTCACGAAGCAAGACAAGTGCCGCATCCCACCATGTGTAGGAAGAGGATTCAACGAGCGGCAGCAAGCGGTTTTCGATGCCTGCGATCATATCTGCTGCTTTTTCACTGTCAACCTCTTTAGAAGAAAGCAAGCCAGCCGCTTCCGGAATGACTACTTCAATGTCGTTGTATAACGACGTATCTTTTACTTGAACGGTTCCTTCAACAGCCGGCCACATCGTGATCGATTCTGTCAGCGAGGCGGCAGCGGCGGTGCTGTTTTCAGCCCGCGCCTCCTCTTCCGCTTTTTTTAAAAGCGCCATGTAGTCGGCAAGTGTGGCCGTTTCAGCCGTGCCGCCCTCACTCGTTCCATTTAAGTACCGTTTAATTGCTTCTTCAAGCGTGGTTGCTGCGCTGCTCACCTCCGCGGGATCAGACGGTTCTTTTACAACGGCAATCCGGAGCAGCGCCATATTGGTTTCAATGTCACCGTATGCCGCTGTACTATCGGCATTGACGATTTTTTCAACAGTGCTCCATTTTGTTTCAAATGAACGGTATGAAGACTTGTCAATCCCTGTTTGGTTCATGTCAGACAAAACCGGCAGCAGCTCTGCCACTTTAGCACGTTCCGCTTCCTGGTCCACCGGATTTAATGCTTCATCAACGCCAACGAGCGCGGACGATAATTGCTTCAGCGCCGACTGCACGTTTTCCTGATTTTTTTCCTGCACGGCTTTTTCAACAGATGCCATTGCCGCATCTACTTCTTTAGACGGCGTACCGAGCGTTTTCCACTCTGTTTGAAATTGAGCCATATTCTCTTCAACCACCGCGTAGTCTTCATTTTTCACATTCATCATCGCATCGCCAACCGGTACAAATAAAGCGTCGATATCGGTCTCAGCGGATGCACTCTGTACGCCCATTCCGCATATAATGAACAAAACAGCGGCAAGCTTAACTAAATAACGTTTCACCGAGCCAGCCTCCTTTTTTCACACCGGGCAGACAGGCAAAAACAGCACTTCCACGGTGAATCGTGTATTCGTTCAATTTATCATTTTTCGCCAGTCGGGTTTGAATCGGTACAAACTGATTTTGAATGCTTTTTTGGAAACTAATAAACAACAGACCTGCATCAAAGCTGCCTGTTTTCGGATCGAGACCGTCCGCGTACGAATAAGACCGACGCAAAAGCTTCACGCTTCCGTCTCCGTGTGCAAGCGCCGTGTGGGAATTCGCCGGTATTTGTTTTTGACCCGTTTCATCCGTTTTGGCCAAATCAAGCTGTTCAAATTCGTCTTTACGCCCAAGAGGAGCACCGGTTGCACGGTGGCGGCCAAATGTTGCTTCTTGTTCCTGCAAAGCTGTTCGGTCCCACACCTCAATAAACATTTGGACGCGGCGCACGACCATATACGTGCCGCCCGCCATCCAGCCGCTTTTCGTCCAGACATGTTCATCCATCGCTTTTTTGCTCGTATGGTCCGGATTCCCTGTTCCGTCTTTGAATCCGAACAAGTTGCGCGGTGTTTCTTTTTCCGTGTTCGCCTGCTTTGTCCGCTGAAATGCTGCCTGTGTCCATTTAAGCTGCATTTTCCCGCGGGCAAGACGAATCAGGTTTCGCACTGCATGAAACGCAACTTGCGGATCATCTGCGCACGCTTGGATGCACACATCACCGCCGGACCACTGTTCTTCAAGGGCGTCAAAGGAAAAAGCAGGCAAATCCGCAAGTTCCGCCGGCTGCTTTGCCGTCATGGCCAATTTTTGAAAAAAACCGGGACCAACGCCGAATGTCATGGTCACGTTCGAGGCGTCAAGACCGGCTGCTTCGCCTGTGTCATCCGGGGGCATTAGCACATTCGATGCCGGTTTCCCAATTTCTTTTCCTTCTGCTATAGCTGCAGCCGCTTCTGTCCATTCTTTAAAAAGAGAAATCACTTCTGCTTTTTCCGATGTAGTCAGCATTAACGCTGCAAAGTACAAGTGATTTTGCGGATCGGTTGTAATGCCTGCCTGATGCGTGCCATAAAACGGAACCGTGCCGGTGCTTTTTTGACCAGCTGATGCTTTAAGTGTAAGCAGGCTGCCGGCACCGGATGCACCGATCAACAGACCTGCCGCACCAATCCCGCCCGCTTTCAACACATTGCGGCGTGACACTTCTTTTTTTAAAAAATTATCCACATTACGACGCCTCCGTCACGATACCAAGCTGCGAAAGAGGTTCAGCAAGTGCATCAATAGCTTGGCTCAATTCTTTTACCTCTGCATCTGTTAAATCAGTATAAAGCGTATAAGCATCGCCTTCTTTTTGATTGTCAAGCAGCGTGTAAACATCGCTGAATTTCGCATCAATTTCCGCTGACAGCGCTTCGTCTTTTTGCTCAAGCTCCGGCTGCAGCAGCGTAAAGATTTTTTCCGCGCCTTCTACGTTCGCCGCAAAGTCATATAAATCGGTGTGTGAATAGCGGTCTTCTTCGCCGGTCACTTTGGACGTCGACACTTCGTTTAATAGATCGACCGCACCGGTGATAAGCAAGTCCGGTGTTACATCAACCGTCTCTACCTTTGCACGAAGGAGCTTCGTATCATCGATCAACTGCTGGGCATATTCTTCGTAGCCTTCCGTCGTTTCGTCGATCCAAAGACCCTTTTCAATGCGGTGATAGCCGGTCCATTCTTCTTCCGGCACGTCACCTTCTCGCGCATCGATTTTCGGATCTAAATCGCCGAATACTTCGGCAATCGGCTCCGCCCGTTCATAATGCATACGAGCCGGCGCATACGCCGCTTTCGCTGTCTCAATATCGCCTGTTTTCACTGCTTGGGCAAATTTTTCGGTTTCAGTGACGAACAAATCAATTTCACTGATCGCATACACTCTATACTCATCGGTCACACTCGACAAATCCGGTGCTGACGCCACTTCAGCCGGCTCAGCGGCATCTTCTGCCCCACAAGCGGCAAGCGTTACTGCAGTCGTTAGTATTGCTGTCGTTTTCGTCCATTTTTTCATTATTTTGATCTCCCTTATTAACTGATAATGAATTTCATTCACAATTATACGTTATTGAAAATCATTTTCAATTAAAATTTTAAAAAGATGTCGAAAATATTTTTGATTTGCGTTTAAAACCTATTTTCAAATGGGTAAAAATCTTATATTATAAAAGTAATGACGACATGTTATTGCTAGTTGTAGTGGGAAGGCAAATGGTGCGCCACCGGTTTCTTTAATCGGTTCTAATGGGTTCGATTCCCATCCCGGAATTTTTTGATGGACAGGCTGCTGTTGTGACGGTCTTGTTTGATTGATAAAAAATTTCGAGGGTGAATCGGGACGCTGATGAACCGCTATACCCTCAAGTTATGAAAAGGAGGGAATTACCATGTTGAAGAAACGCGATGTTCACGAAAGTCATGTTTTGTTTGATTTGATGACGCACCCGGAAGTCTTCCCTTTTGTGCGGCATAAAGTCCAGTCATATGAAGAATTTTTGTTCGTGACAAAACAAAACATCGAGTCAGAAGAACGCGGCGAATTAATTTCTCGGACGATCCTTGACGAATGGGGCAATCCAATCGGCACGATCAACTTGTATGACATTGAAAACGGCGCTGGTTTTCTCGGCACATGGCTCGGCAAGCCGTATCACGGCCAAGGCTATAATGCTCCGGCAAAAGAAGAATTTTTCAAAGAGCTTTTTTACGAAATGGGCATTGAATCGATTTATATGTCGATTCGTAAAGTGAATATCCGCTCGCGTAAAGCTGCAGAAAAACTGCCTTATGCAGTACCGGCAAACGAAACACGCCCGGATGTATATGCCAAATTAAATAAAGACGATGCTGTATTTGATTTATATGAAGTACCGAAAGACCTCTTCACGCTTTATTTGATGCGCAAAGATCAGGAAAACGAACAGGCAATGGAAGCGTAATGCGTAACACCCATTCCGAAGAACCCCTCAATGCGTACCTTACCTTCAAATAAGAAGCGAACGATCCGTTCATCTGACGACCAAAAACCCAAAGAAAAAGGCTGTCTCTCATTAGTGGAGACAGCCTTTTTCCCTTTATTCGCCTGTGTATTCCAATGCTTTACGTTTACTTTGTTTTTTAACCGATCGATCAAAAAGGCACATTCAGTCCGCTCAATGTCACCATCGGGCTGCCGCCGCCGGGATGTGTCGTCCCGCCAGCGTAATAAATGTTTTTGATATTCGGATGACCGTTTCGCGGACGCAAAAATGAGTCTTTTAAGCGATGGGAGGAAATGCCATACAGCGCTCCTTTATTATGCAGAAAAACGCCGGGCAATATCCCGAGGCGCTATGATTTGTTCATAATCGGAAATGCCGACATCAATGCCGTATGAAAAAAGCCGCTCATAAATTATTTTTTTATAACGTTCGGTATCTACGTCTGCAGCCGGCGCATTGACGAGAATAAACAGATTGCTGCCGTCCGTTACATCCGGATCAGTCGCCGCACTGTGACTTATGTGTATGGTCGGGTCATCCGGCATGCGCTTTTCATGGAAAATTTGGCGGAATTTGGCTTGATAATCGTTTGTGAACATGACCTGATGATGCGGCAAATGTGTGAGCCGTTCTTTTTTGCCGGCCAGGATCACAAAAGCTGAAATCGAAGACTCAAACCGGTCGAGTTTTTTGTCCGGATAAGACGGCCGGTCGCGCTCTTCAATTAACCGACACGTTGCTGTTACAATGGTCACATCGGCCCCTTTTGCCTGCATGGTAATAGCGGCCGACAAACCGCCGAGTCCGGCGCCGATGACAATCGCTTTTTCATCACAGCGTCCTCCTTTACTATTGCCGTAATTATACATTAAAATGGATGTATCTTGTACGATAAAGGAGTCTTATATCAATGGAATCAAGAAGAAATATGTTTTTTTCCTATAAAAAAGATCCCGGAAAATTAGACGATATCCAAGCGCTCATAGCGATTGCCCAAGAGCAAGGATTTACAATTGTCGACAGCTCAGTGGAAGCGAATATCATTGTGGCAGTTGGCGGAGACGGGGCGTTTTTGCAGGCGGTGCGGAAATCCGGCTTTCGTGATGACTGCCTGTATGTCGGGGTGACAGATGAAGTGGAAGCGAGCCTTTATTGCGATTTTCACATTCACGATCGTGACGCGATGATTAAAGCGATTCAAACGGCTGGCGTGGAAGTACGCCGCTATCCGGTCATTGACGTGCATTTGGACGGTCATACCCATTTCCAATGCTTAAATGAATTGTCAGTCCGTTCTTCTATTATCAAAACGTTTGTGATCGACGTACATATCGATGATCTTCACTTTGAAACGTTCCGTGGTGATGGCATTGTCGTGTCGACACCGACAGGAAGCACCGCATACAGCCGGTCGCTGAACGGAGCCGTTGTCGATCCGCGTATTCCATGTATGCAGGTTAGCGAAATTGCCTCGCTCAACAACAACCAGTTCCGCACACTCGGCTCATCGTTTATTTTAGGCGACAGCCGCAAGCTGACATTAAGCATTGTGCAAGACGGCAACGACTACCCGATTATTGGTCTCGATAATGAAGCGCTCAGTGTACACAATGCAAAAAACATTGAAATCGAGATGTCTGGAAAAATCATTAAAACAGTCAAATTGAAAAACAATTCGTTCTGGCACAAAGTGCAGCGGACGTTTTTGTGAAAAAAAAAGCGGACCCTTTTCGGTCCGCTTTTTCGTATTTGTATTTGTGTCCATTTATCCAAATTTATATTCTTTCTCCCCATGCTCCAGCCAGTTGATTTCTTCCTGTGTCAGCACAATGTCTGCGCCTTCTCTGCAAGAAAGCAGCTCGTTTTCATTTTGAGCCCCGATGAGCGCGCATGTAGGAAAAGGCTGATTGAGTACGTACGCTAGCGCAATTTGAATCGGGCTGACACCTTTTTCTTTTGCCAATTGTTCGGCGCGGCGCAGCCGTTCCCAGTTGGCATCACTGTAAAAAACGCGGACAAGGTCTTCGTTGCTCCGGTCCTCCGGGGTGAAACGGCCGGTGAAAAAGCCACGTGCCTGTGACGACCATGATAAAACCGGCATTTGATTCGCCTCGTACCATCTCATATCTGCTTCATCCACTGAAATACAGCCTGGCCAGAACGGTTCGTTTGGCTTTGCTAGGCTCAAATTCGGACTGCTGAATGTGAATCCGGTTACATTTTGAGATGCCGCGTACTCATTTGCTTCCTGGATCCGTTGCACGCTCCAGTTGGAAACGCCAATCGCTTTTATGCGTCCAGCCGTAAGATGTTCATTCAGTGCGTCGATGATGACGTGAACCGGAACAGCCGGATCGTCGCGATGCAGTGCGTATAAATCAATGTAATCCGTTCCAAGTCTCTCAAGGCTTGTCGAAAGATCTTCTGCTATGGCATCGGGGTTTACGCGAGGTCCACTATCGCCTTTCGGATGAGCCCCTTTCGTTAAAATGAAGACGTCTTGGCGATTTTGTCGTTCTTTCAGCCATTGGCCAATCGCCACTTCACTCTCACCGCCGCAGTAGACGTAAGCCGTATCGATCGTATTGCCGCCGATCGCGATAAATCGGTCCAGTACCGCGCTTACTTTTTCATACACATCCGGCGAAAAATAATCGGATCCCTGAATCAGCGCAGAGACCGGTTTTGTTAGTCCTGGAATGGAAATCTTTTTCATGTTGAACTCCTCCTATTTTAATTCGATTCGTCGTTGTTCTCTTGCAGACGTTAAGCAGGCATCCAAAACGCGCATATTAGAAACAGCATCCGAAGCATCATACGGGATAGGCTCCTGACTTTGAATGCCGCGCCCGAGTACGTCTGCCTGCAGGGCGTATTGATTGACCATTGGCACTTCTACTTGCCGCCGTCCATTTTCTGTCGATACAAAAAAGTGATCCTGTTCATCTTGCTGAACAACAAAAGCAGAAGGTATGTCTATCCGCCCTTTTGTGCCGACAATGGACAGCTCATTTTGAAAGTGAGCCCACATGCCGCATTGAAAAGTGAGGGTGACCCCATTTTCAAACTCCAATATGCCGGACGCCATCATATCCACGTCACCATGTTCAGGTGAAAAAAATGCGTGAACGGTGGCGGCTTTCGGTTCCTGCCCGAGAATAAGACGTGCGGCACTGATTGGGTACACGCCCACATCATATAACGAACCGCCTCCCCATTCTTGTTTATAGCGGACATTGTTTTTATCATCCGCATTATTAAACATAAAGGTTCCATGTATGCTGCGAATGTCCCCGATTTCACCTGATTGAATGATGTCACGAATCATTGCGTAACGGGGATGATAGCGGTACATAAAGGCTTCCGCAAACAGCACCTGCGCTTTTTCACATGCTTCTTTCATTTCTTCTGCTTGCTCCGTATTCATGGCTGCCGGCTTTTCACATAACACATGCTTGCCCGCTTCGGCCGCCCGGATCGTCCATTCTTTATGCAAGTGATTCGGCAGCGGTATGTACACGGCATCAATGTCAGGATCAGCGAGCAGTTCTTCATAGCTTCCATACGCTGTTTCAATGTTCATTTCTTGGGCAGTTTCTTTTGCTTTGTCGATTCTGCGGCTGGCAATGGCTTTAACCATTCCCGTTTCAGACTGCTGAATACCTGGAATACCTGCTCGTTTTGCAATGCCTGCGCAACCGAGGATACCCCATCGAATTTTTTCCATTTTCCCCTCTCCCTTTCTCTATCTTAATATGATATTGTCATTATACAAAAGAGAAAACCAATAAGATATAGAAGCTTTTTGCTCATAATCTGAAAGAATATTGCGATTGGACGTGATGAATTGCGAAGACAATATTTATTGCCAATGCTGCAGGACTCCCGCTATATGATTCTGCCTGAATCAGTCGGGTGGTATTGGGAAGAGTGGAATCATTATGTAGACCGCAAAGCGGGCACGTGGACGACATTTAGCATTCACTTTGTGGTGGAGGGAGCGGGTTTTGTAGAGAAAGAAGGAGAGGTCTATTGTTTAAAGCGGGGAGACGCGTTTTTCTATTTTCCGATGCAGGAGCAGAAGTATTACAGCAGCAAAGAAGATCCATGGAGCATCCGCTGGGTTCATTTTTATGGAGAAGGACTGAGCTCTCTTTTATCAGGCCGGGGCTTTCACCGGTTTTCCCTTTGGCATATTCATGATGTGCCCCTGCTCATCGAGTTGCATGAACACACCCTCAGTGAAGCGGAAACCCATAGTTTTTTACACTTATCCCAGCTGTCCACGCTGACTTACGCTTTCCTTGCCGGATTTATGACAAATGCAGAGCCGTGGAATACTGAAAAAACGCCAGAGCATGACAGCCGGATCGGGGCGCTTCTCCCTCTTATGCAGCAGCAGGCATGCGAGCCGTTTGATCTTGATTACTGGGCCAAAGAAGCCCAAGTCAGCAAGTATTATTTCTGCCGTCTATTTAAACAGGCCACCCATATGACGCCGATGTCTTTTATTACGTTATGCCGCCTGCAGCAAAGCAAGCAATGGCTGCTCGATCATCGCGATATGAATATAAAAGAAATTGCCGAAAAAACAGGCTATCCTAGTACAAGCTATTTTAACAAGCTTTTTTTAAAACAAGAAGGCCTGACGCCGACCAAGTACCGCGAGCTGCATGGCACAGCTATGCAGGAGTGATGGACAAAAGCCTTCCTAATGGACATTTTAGGAAGGCTTTTGTCTGCTGTTTAACGTTATTTGTTTGCGATGGACGAAAGAGATTCATATTCAGATTTTTTAGCGGCAGGCGGGCTTTGACGTCGCTCTTTTTCTATTTTTTGAATCGATTGGTTCAGCAGGCTTTGAATCCCTATGGCAAAAGTCATTTCGACTCTCGGACTAAGCTTTCCTCCCGATTCGATCAGTTCATTTAATTCTTCAAGCTTGTCCTGCATAATGTCTCTAATAAATTCAACATCTTCTTTCACATCCATCAACTTCCCTTCTCTCCTAAAAGAATAGTTTGTTTCTAATCATCCAGTTTATGCGTCTCACTATCCATATATGCCGTTAAACTTTTAACGCTTCTTTCTTCATAGGAGAAGGTGCATGTCCATTTCAAAGCTTGTTTGTTCAAGCTATAAAAAAGCACCCTCTTGTCAGCGCTGAAATTAGCACATCCAAGCGGGCTCATTTTTTAATGCGGCTATTATGGTTTTGGTGCGTGGGTCCAAACACGGTTATGATTGGTCGTTTCCGGGAAATGATCTCCCGCTTCCAGCTTGATTTTTTGCGGGTCGTTCACCGTGGTTCCTTTTTCGCCAATTTCTATATAAAATCCATTGTTTGGCGCTTTTTGTCCATGCTTAAATTGATTGTTCTGCCCCAATGCTCTCACTCCTTCTTCGTGATTACGCTTGTAGCCTGTCCGGAAACAATCTGATGTATGAATAATTTTTGCAAAAAACCCACTTATCGTGTGATTACTTCAAACACATAAGAGGGGTCGTATTTAACAGTATCTTCGCAATTGGCAGACAGTCTTTACTTGCCTCTGCCTTTCCGGCCCAGTTGAGAGTTGCGGTTTGCCCCTTTCATTGGATCTTCCCCGGCCGCAAATTCAGCGGAATAATCTGTTTCCTCAATGTTTTTCTTCGGTGTTTTTGCATATTTTTCCACAGCATCTCTTGCCGCTTTACGTTTCACCATCTGACCATCCCTCCTTTTTAATTGTAGTGAATCACCGACAGTTTTCCCGATTCTTCTATTCATATACACGCAAAGCGGTCTCTCTTTCATCGTGATTGCTGCTAATAGTTTATTTCTGTTAATCTTTCAGCATTTAGTTTAATTCGACCTATCGATGTTATAATCGCTTCAAATTATAAAAACATGTTAAATGAAGAACTCCTAAACAGCGTTCTTTTTTCTGTACGAAATAAAAATGAATACATTCTTTTTATTGTGAAAAACATAAGCCAATAAATGCTGCAAATAAATTTCTTTCTAAGCATTTAAGTTTGCTTCCAGTGTTCCTACTGTTACGATAGTATGGACACTTCATCCAGAAAGGACAAAACGAAATGACAAATATACAAATACCTGTATCAGTCCTAAACTTGGCCCCTATTCGCAAAGGACAGGAGGCGAAAGAAGCCATCGATGCTATGGTCGATTTGGCGCAAGCGACTGAAAAAATGGGCTATTCACGCTATTGGATTGCTGAGCATCACAATACGTCAACACTTGTGAGTTCAGCCACTTCTATCTTAATTAAACATACGTTGGAAAATACCGAACACATACGTGTCGGGTCTGGCGGAATTATGCTGCCAAACCATTCCCCTTTAATCGTAGCCGAACAATTCGGAACGATGGCAACGATCTACCCAGATCGTCTGGATTTGGGCCTTGGACGGGCGCCTGGTACCGACATGAAGACCGCAAGCGCACTAAGAAGATCACAGCATGACTCTGTTTATACATTCCCTGACGATGTCAATTCGTTGCTTACGTATTTTGGGCCTGAAGAGCTTCAAAGTTATGTAAAAGCGTATCCAGGTGTCGGCACAAATATTCCAATTTACATCCTCGGTTCTTCGACGGATTCAGCTTATTTAGCAGCCCAATTAGGCCTTCCTTATGTATTTGCTGCTCACTTTGCACCAAGATATCTAGAGGAAGCCACTTCTATTTATCGCAATCGGTTCAAGCCATCCCAATACCTGGACGCTCCCTATATGATCGTCTGCCTGAATGTGATTGCAGCGGAAAGTGATGAAGAGGCCCAATTTGAATCGACCACGATGCAGCAGTTTTTCTTGAATGTCGTACGCGGCTCTCAAACACCGTTAAGTCCTCCCATCGAAAACATGAATCAGTTATGGAGCGAGCCGGAGAAACAAATGGCGACCTCCATGTCGAGTGTAACACTGATCGGAAGTAAAAATTCCGTACGGGAACAACTGACAAGGTTCCAAGAAAAATATAATGCGGACGAAATTATGGCCGTCTCTTACATGTATGACCAGGATAAACAAAAACGATCGTATAAGATTTTAAAAGAAGTGGTTGACGGAGAAATGTAAAAATGCAAAAAGCAAGCCCTCTCTCACAAGAGGCGCTTGCTTTTCGTTCTTCATACCAAGTGCGGCTGAACGAGGAAATAATTTTAAAAAAACACCTCTTGTAAAGAGACTGTCAACAAGTATTTAGGATGCTTTAACAAAATTAGATGCTGCCAAGACTATAGTCATTCATTGACATCCACTTTTTCACCTAAAGCAATAGCGCCACATTCTCTTGAAGATACATATTCCAAAGAGAAGAAAAGCAAGGAAGCCAACGATTGCAATAATGATGTTTAAAATAGTACCAATGCTTCCTATGTCAAGTAATACAACAAAATCAGATATTATCCCCGATGTTGGCAGCAGCAGCCATACTACACCCGTTAAAAATCCAAGGAAAATTTCAAAAATACTATATGAAGAATGCCCATTATTCATAGAATTTCACCCCCTTTCAAAAGGAATGTTTGTTCACAATATAGTATGCGGATGCTTGAGACTTTGTTTAAGCAAAACACACAAAAAGGCTCAAATAAATCTCTCATACGAAGAACATGGGGCGCCCCATTATTTCTTGTTTTAACCATTTTTTTCTACAGCATTGTATGATTTCAACTATTGGAAAGTGCCTAAGATCCAATGGTTTATTTTCCACAAGACTTTCTGATCTTCCTTTTAAACGTCCGACTAAGGAGAAGAGCCCATTTTAAGGGGAATATAATTTCAGGCATAAAAAAACCATCTTGCTGTTTTTGCAAGATAGTAAAATAAATATCACAAAGTCTTTTCATTTTGTTATTCAAAATACTAGAGCCCAAGCCACTTCTTTATGTCTTGGAAACATTTAAACTCTTTCATAAGTCGTCAGGCTCTCGGTCTTCATATGGAAGCGAACTCATACTTTTCACAAGAACAGATTCGCTTATTTTCTTATAATGGATCCGAAGCACTAACCCTCAAAATAAAGACGAGCTTTTCCAAAACAAACAGCATGTCAGCCTTTATGAGCGCTATATACCGCATTGGAATTGTCCGTCTTTTTATGTTAAAACTGCTTATTTAACTATAATTTCTACTATTTAAAAAATGGTGATCTTCAACGCGTGTAATCGTTCATGTTTGACAATAAAAGACTCGGTAACTTAAAGGCAGGTCAGGCTGACTTATAAAGGCATGATGTGCATCCCAAATATCATACAATTCTTCACTAATGTTTTCTGAAAGACGCATCTCTGTAAGGATTTCTTCATTAAACGTATTGGCTGTTTTCAAGAGATCGGAAGAATCAAAGCCAGCTCGTTTAAATTTTTCCATCCATTCCTCTTCTGTAAGGATGGCCGAAACGCCATATAAATGCTTAACTTCTCTTTCTTGTTCCTTGCAAAGCGGTCTGTCTGCTGTCATTTCAATCGCAATCATCGCTCCCTCTTTTTTTAAGACACGTGACATTTCATGGAGCGTTTGATCGATCGAGGAAGTGAAAGAAATAACAGACTCCGCTATGACTAAATCAAAGGTTTGATCAGGAAAATGCAAATGCTCAGCATTTCCATATTGCACAACAACGTTTCGTTGATTTAGTCTTTCTGCTGCTTTTTCCAGCATGATGGAATGGTTGTCAATAGCTGTGATCGTACAATCGAACGCAGCAGCTAAATATTCCGCCGTCTGTCCTGTGCCACAGCCGATTTCTAGAATGGAGGCCCCTGTTGGGAGATCAAGGCCTGTGAAGATTTCTTTGGTCAAAGAAAAACCACCAGGGTGAGCCCCGCCTATACCAAACTCCGCTAAAAAATCTAGATAGTTTTTTTTCACTCTTTTCCCTCCTTGTTTTACATGGATTATTTTATGTAAAAAAGCGGCAAATGTGATGCTGGGATGTGAGTCCCGCTCCGTTAAATCAATAAAACGCAGAGAGCAGCATGCAAGGAAAATCATAAAAAATGATATTATTGAGCAAGTTTATTTTATATGAACTTTACCGGCATCTTTCCACATTCTACATAATTGAAGTATGGTTCACAGAATGAGTTTGAGAATATCGAGCACTTTAAGCTGGAACTGGCACAATAATATCGAGTACTACAATCACAAGCGCATTAAGACAAAAATATAGGGCATGAGCCCGGTACAATACCGGACTCATGCCCAACCAGCTGCTTAATAAATAACCTGTCTACCTTTCTGGGGTCACTTCATTAAGCCGCTTTTTTTATACGCCTTTTACAAGTTTCCCTCCACGCGCTACACTCAAATCCATCGGTTTCGAATCAGTCACCTTCACCCTGGCAAAATCTTTGCCTTTTAAGAACTGAGAAAAATTTTTACTCCAGATCCATTTTCCGGACTTAATCTATCATTTTAAAACATGCTCCCATAATCCAAGCTGTCCTTTCGCTGGAATAAATTCATCCAGCATCTTCATATCCTGAACTTCCCAAGCATAGCCACCTACTTTAAAGTCCCCTAAAAAATAGTCATTGCCAGATACGACTTGTCCATCTTCCAGTACTGCCCATGTCTCGTTGTTTTCAGTTACCCTTAAACAATTTTCAAGCCTGCATACAGCAATGATTTTGCCAGTGGGAAGATTCTCTTTTGTATAGCCATGCTTACCTAGCAGCGACTGAATCGCCGCATAGCTAAGAGTGTCTTTATCCACTTTTTTACTTGTGTGAATTGCCAAAGGTCCCCGATAATTCGTTTTCCAGGACCTTGTTTCATATTTGGCCTCTCTAAGGACAAAAAGACTTGCCCAAGGCTGGATCATTGACAAAACCTTCATTCTACCGGCCTCCATCCAACCTATGAAAGTGTACTTTGCCTATAGAGTGTCCATGTAAAGAAATATTATAAGCATAAGCAAAAATCAAATGAGCACGATTATTAATAAAAACGACAGCGTTTTAAATCCTGTTTCACATTTATTTACTAAACCTTTCGCCCACTCCTTTTCCCCCTAGTGGAATATATCTATACAAGCAGGTGAATATCATTGTAATGGAGGCGGCAGTGTTACATGCAGGGTATTGAATCAGGTGAATCAAAGGATTTCCAAAAAGATGAACAACGATCGTATTATCCTCAATTAACATCGCTTCATTATCAAAATAATCGGTGTCAGCCACTACCTTATCAAATGTATGTATGCATACTACCAGCAGCCGTATCAACCATACTTTCAACAGTTCAATCTGTATGAACAAGCCCCATATCAGCAAGTTCCGTACCAACAAAGGATAGACCAACAAATTCCATATGGGCAAAAAACCACTGAACCGAATTCATACACGCGGCAGGATCATGCTCTAAAGAGCGCAGACAAAGAGCGGTATCAGATGATTTTTCATTGGAACCATTTGAACTGGAATTTCCCTAACAGCAGCATGAAGCAGCAGTTTGAAGCGAGTCAGTATTGGAAAAGAGCGATGCCTGCTGGAATTAAGGTGGATCAACAAGGAAACTATTATGTTTCGGTGCCGCGGTGGGCTCATGGCATTCCTGCTACGATGAACTGAATTGTCATGAAGAATGGAAAGCCGCTGTTAGAAGCATTTCCAAGCTGGGATTGGAATCAAGCAGGAAATGTGAACGTACTGCAATCTGTACTGGGCTACGAAATTGACGAGCATAACCGGATGTGGATTTTGGACCAAGGAAAAATAGCTTATGCTCCTTCTCCAGAAGGGTCCCAAAAGCTCGTTATATGGGATTTTAATACAAATAAAATGATCCAATCGATCAAAATACCGAATGAAATCGCACCCTATCGAAACTCATTTTTAAATGATGTCGTAGTCGATAATAAGAATGGTTTCGTTTATATAACCGATTCCGGAAATGGCTGACCGGATCATCCGCTTGCTGGCGCGATCATTGTGTATAACATGAATACAAAAAAATTCCGGCGTGTACTCGACAGACATTACAGCACGCAGGATTTTCCTGACTTTGTTTTTGAAATTGACAATAAACCGGTCTTTAAAGACAGACCCATTAAAATAGGTGCAGATGGAATAGCCTTGTCTGCTGACCGTTCGACTCTTTATTATTGCCAGGTGACGGACCGGAATTTATATGCGGTCGACACGAAATTATTAAGGGATTTCAGCACACCGTTAGAACAGCTCAAAGCTTCCGTACAGCATCTTGGCAGCAAAGGGACAACTACAGACGGGATGCATGCAGATAATAAAGGAAATGTATTTTACACGATGCTGGAAGGAAAAGGAATTGGCGTCTACGCTCCTGAATCGAAACGTTTCAGTGAATTCTTGTCCGATGACTTTATGTTATGGGTAGATGGAGTAGCGTTTGATCAAAAAGGATCCATCATTTTTAATAACAACCGGCTTCACCAAATGTTTGAATGAAACCGGACTGAAATCGATTGGGACTATCCATACAATTTAATCATTTGGAAAGCATATGTTGGGGAAGGTGTTAAGTCGTATCTTTATGCTAAATAACGATGTTTAAACAAAACTCACTCAGATAATTCCCCAAAAAAGCAACTGCCTTTGTAGCGGCTGCTTTCTTTTCAGGTTCAATTAGCTGATTAACAAATTCATGTTTTACACTGGGGTTTTCCTTTTCTCTACTGAGAAACAAAAAAGACAACCAAATAAATGGCTGTCTTTTTTAAAAGTAAGAACAGTATATTTTGTCCTCTACCTTGACTCAATGGTTTAAAAAATTATGTTTCTGCTCAATCGAATTCCACGAGATAAAGAGCCTCCCTGCAATTCGGACCGTTCACTGTTTTTTTAAGGTTTCGCATGTCTCCATAATAAGTAAGCGGCGGTTTGTCATTGGCGGCGACGGTAAATGCATATTTCTTTTTCTTTTTTTTAATTTCCGAATAGCCATCCTTCCTCTCAAATCGAACAATAGCTCCTTCGTTTACCGCTTCGATGGCTTCTGTCGGTGTGACAAATTTTTTTTTCGCATTCTCCATAGTATCCTCCTGTTTTAGCAAAATAAGGACTAGCTATCACCGTACGACACACATCAAGCTGCTAAATCTTTCTCTTTAAATTAACCGTTACCCCTTCACATTATATATAAACAAGAAATTTTTTGAACTAGGAACAAATCGAAACTATTTCCAGACTATATTTACATCTAAAGATAATCGTCTTCTTGAATTACCAAAATTCGTGATATAATCTTTGTAAGAGTTCATATAAAAAGGTGTTTACACTTCGTATTCTATTAAGTGTCAGCAGTATCGAATTAAAGAAATCAAAGGAGAAAAAATGTTTACGATCACAGAAAAAGCCCAAGAAAAAATTAAGGAAATGATGCAGGAAGATACAGGAATAGAAACATTTTTAACATTTCGTGTGACAAGCAGGTGCTGTAATGAAATGGAATATGACTTAAGCTTGTCTTCACATAAAAAAGAACAAGATACGATCATTGAATTTGATGAATTTCGTGCGCTTATTAACCCTGCCGATATTTATCTCATTAAAAACACAGAAATTGATTTTAAAGACGATGGATTTATGATCAATAATCCCAATCCTTTAGTTTCAGTTTAATTGTCTGGAACAATTTTATTTTTTTGTTATTGAACAAATTATTTAGACCAATCGAAAATAAAAGTTAAAATTCCCTTTCATTTAACATAAACCGGGGCATTTAAATAGATAGGACCTTAATGTTTTATACTTGCTGAAGGCTTAAAAGCGGAGAGATTCATAGCATTTTCCATTGCCTGGTGCCTAGTAAAGTTAGGGTGAATATGATCGTCGCAACCAGAAATTAGAATCTCTCTATCCGGATCCGCTGGGTTTGCTATAGCTTTCTCAAAGTCGATGACACCATCAAAGTCTTTTTTGATAGGCGTGCGATACTTAAATAATGCCTGAGAAATATCCGCCAATAAAAGTCGAGCACACGATACCCGTAAGACAAATCAACATAGGGTTAGAGATGACCAGTATAAAAGAAAAGCAGATCTTGAAAATGTTGTAACAACTCTTTTATCGCCTTTAAATACCGGCACAAGCTGGTTGAGCGCGATAACCTCCAGTTTATTCCAATAATTTCCCGATCGGTTCGACAACCTACAAATTCCCCCACAAGGTTTTGATGTTTCGATTAGACAAAAAAAGCCTGCAGACATCGCCTTTAAAATGAAGACTTTGTCTGCAAGCTGAGGTCAGCCTATTATATTTGGCTGGCCTTTCTTTCTATTCTTATAGGATGCGTTTTTTAGTTTCATTTTTTATTTCTTGTTCCCAATTGAATTCGTTTTCATGCTAGTTTTATCAAACAGTTGTTTCTTAACTAACAGCTATATAAGGAGAGACATTTAAATCTCCCCTAGTCTTTCTGCTACGTTATATTTTTCTAACATTAATTTCAAACTATTTGCTTTTATAAATTCAGTAACCGAATTATTTATCACTTGCTTAACTTGTTCTTTGTTCTTAGCGTTAGACCAATATTCATTAAATTGGGTTGAACCTTTTATTTCACCATTAATCCCCTTTACTTCTAAGCGTTGTATAAATACAAAATCTCCTGATTTATCACTGTTAAAGTCATCGGCATAGTAACGACCTAGAAATATGAAACGATTATGTTCTTGTTCGGCTCTACTACTAATCACGTCTGCTCTTCCCATAATGTATTCCTCCTTTTTTCATTTTACTTCATCGTAAACTTATGGAAATAGTGTATCTATGTCCCAACGATATGTGGCATCCATTTTCAAGTATATAGAGGCCGTGCACTCGTTGGTAAATTATAAGAATAAGTAAAATCTTTATCAACTTTCTCATCTTTACGGATTAACAGTCGTTCAGCTATATATTTTTAGTAATACTGCTTTTCTCCTCCGTTATTTTACGTATCCTATTATACCAGCAATAAGCTGTGGAAGGTTCATTCATGCTTGGTTATTGGTTACCATTCCCTAAACTCCCTGCCTGTTAGTGGAACAAGAAAATGGGCTGCCGCAGCAACCCATTGCTTCAATTATTGCTGCCTGTTAGTTCAAGAAGCCCTTATTTTGTATTGTTTATATGATTCAAAATCCAGCCACATACTCTTTGAATTCCAGCTTAAGCTGCTTCCCACTCTGAACATGTCCTTTTAATAAAATTTATTATACGTTATCTTTTAGACTAATTGAAAAAATTATACGACGTACTTGAAGAATCCCTATGAAGATGCAACTTACTATTTCAGTGTCTCAAAAGTTGAATGCCTGCAAAGATAAAACTTTTATCAATTAAAAAGTAGCAGAAATGAAAAAAGATTGTGTCGTTCTCTACCCACCGGTTTATCATACCCATGATAAAAGAGGTAAGACAGTGCAACAGCAGGTCTTTCAGAACAATACTATATGAACATTACTTTAGACGGGCGTTCAAAAAGATTATATAGTATAATGGGTCCACGGACCTAAAAAATACAACAAGAGGAGAACTAGCATGAGTATCTATGACTTTGATTTTCAAGCATCAGACATAAATGGTAATTTACGTTCATTAGAAGAGTACAAAGGGGAGGTTGTTCTGATCGTAAATACCGCTAGTAAATGTGGATTTACATATCAGTACGAAGATTTACAAAAATTATACGCTCGATATAAGGATAAAGGATTTGTTATATTAGGGTTTCCTTCCAATCATTTCGATGATCAGGAACCTGGAAGTAATGAAGATATTAATCAATTTTGCAAGCTTAATTATGGAGTCGATTTCCCAATGTTCTCTAAAATAAAAGTTAGAGATGAAGGTGCCAATCCTCTATTTAATTACTTAACTGCGGTTAAGCCATTTAAAGGATTTAACCAATTTCATCCAGTATCAAGAATATTAAATTCTATTATTAGCGAAAAAGTTCCGCATTATATGCTTGGTGATTCAATCAAATGGAATTTTACAAAGTTCCTATTAGATCGAAATGGCAATGTCCTTCATCGTTTTGAAGCCACTACCGACATTATTGATATTGAAAAAGATATTGAAGCTTTATTATAAAATAGAAAGAGTCTGAGCAGAATCACTGGTTCAGGCTCTTTTGTTTTTTCTATCTAAACTATTCCTTGTTTTACATGGATCATTTTATGTAAAAAAGCGGCTGAGGTGAAAATCAGTATGGTAGTATTTCACACATGAAGAATCCATCCTGCCTCTTTCGCAGGATGGATTCTTCATGAATGCTTCTAGATCATGTACCGCATGTTTGAAAAATCACTTTTAATTTCCCGCTCTTTTGAACTATAGAGAAGGATCATTTCATCTTCAATGATTGGGGCAGAAAGTTGTTTAATCCGTTCTTTACCACCATAAAATATCCCCAAATCCAGGACTCCTAATTCCAGCACCTCCATAATAATGGGTGTAGGATGAGTAATAATCTTATACTTTATTTCTGGCATCTCTTTCAGCTCCTCCAGAATAAATTTGATAAAGCATGGCGCTAACCATGATTCAATTCCAATTTGGAGCTGATCAGGGTTGTTAACTACTTCCTGATACGTTCTCTTTACTTCCTTGCTTAAAATACTTGTTAAAACAGTATTAACATTACTGATATTGTGAAAAGATTCAATAGCATAAGGCAAAAAATACTTTCCTTCCCTGGTTAGTTCTACGCCCTTCCAGCTCCTTTCGATCAGTTTAAAATTTAGATTTTGCTCTAATTTATGAATTCTTGAGCTTAAAGTCGGTTGGCTAATGTGAAGGGACTGTGCGGCTTTCGAAATGCTTTTCTCTCGAACAACCATAATAAAGGACTGCAGGGATTCAATATCCATATAAAGTATCCTTTCTTTCTATTAGTGGCACCACATATAAATATTATGAATACCCCGGCATTAAGCTCATTTCTTTCTAGTGGTAAGGACCTATTAACTAATACACCATTATAGCGCTGCTGCCTTGAGAATAAGTGTAAGCTTGTTATAAAAATTAACAGGTTTTTTATTAACATGCAGAGCTTATCTCTTGGAAAAGAATGCACACGTTTTTTTCAAGTTAATCTTCAGTCAGCAATAAAAATTGAAAAATAGATGATTTGGATAACAATGTAATAAATTCCTCGGCAAAATAGTGCCTCAATAATTAAAAAGGTTCCAAAACCAGGCCTTAATTGACATCGGCTTGGAATTTTATAAAACTCATCTATTTTCCGTGTTAGATTATCTACCAATTTCATTTTTAAAAATAGTAAACAAATATAAGATAGAAAAGCGAGAAAAAATTCCAGCTTGAGTGAAGGCTGTGATTTTGTTCTCAAACAATTCATTCAATGGAGAGGGGTAAAGCATTTGAAAAACAGTACCTTACTAAAATCCACTAAAGAAGATTTTCGTTTTGAAGAAGTGACCGTGAATGAACTGTTATTAGGATATCAGGAGGGCGCATTTACGGTACAGGAGGTTGTTGAGTCATTTCTAAATCGAATAGAGCAATTCGGGGATACTTATAATGCTTTTACCTTTATGAATCCTAATGCTTTAGAAGAAGCAAAAGAAATGGATCGTTTGCGTGAAGAAGGGAAAACACTCGGACCGCTGGCAGGAATACCAATTGTCATTAAGGAAGCCGTCGATGTTGCAGGATACCCGTCTACATTTGGCTGGGCTCCTCTTAGCAAAGGCAGCGGAGGAATTGAATTAATGCCTGCAAAGGATGCACTCGTTACAACAAGACTAAAAGAAGCGGGTGCCATCATTCTTGGAAAAACAAATATTCCTGCCTTCAGCTGTGCCTATAATGCAAACAATAGTTGGAATGGTCCCACCTATAATGCGGTAAACCGTGAGCTTTCACCTGGCGGAAGCAGCAGTGGTACTGCTATGTCTGTCTCAGGTAACTTTGCTGTTCTTGGTGTAGCCGAAGAAACGGCGGGTTCGATCCAGGTTCCTGCTGCAGCTCAATCATTGGTTGGAATTAAGCCATCATTTGGATTAATTCCATCAACTGGAGTGACACCCCTTGCAGGCAGTACCAGAGATGTTTTAGGACCTCACGCTCGTACCGTTCAAGATGCTGCCATTATGCTCAATGTAATAGCTGGATATTCTGAAGAGGACGTTAAAACAGAAGCTGCTAAAGGGAATATTCCTGAAGCTGGATACCCAGCTTTCCTTGATGCGACATCGCTTAAGAGAAAACGAGTCGGATTGTATGGACCCGGTTGGCGTACAGAAGAACTTTCAAAAGAAACACAAGAACTGTATGCTCTTGCCATTGAGGAATTAGAAAAACAAGGTGCAGAAGTGATAACCGATCCTTTTGCCGGGACAGGTTTTGCTGAATACATGGAGTCAAAGAATGGATTTATCGGAATGGAAACCTTCTTTCATGACCTTGAAAAATACTTTAAAAATTTAAATCCAGAACTTTCTATTAAAAGCGTATTTGAAAAAGCAGGCGAAGTTCCTTGGGCAGAAGGAGGTCCATTACGTTTAGTTTCTGATATCATCAATGCTGAAACAGCATCGGCTGATCCAAATGTTTTGCCAGATTTGAAGGAATTTGATAAAGTGAAAGCGGAGTTGCTGCACATCATTAATACGGTGATGGAACAACATGAGTTAGACGGATTCGTTTTTCCTCAGATGCCTGAAGCGATTCCGTCGCTTCAAGTTGAAATTGTAAAATCAACAACTATCTCTGAAATCAATATCAGCGGGTTGCCACTGATCACAGTTCCGGCCGGCTATTACGAAAATGGCTCCCCATTTGCTCTGGCCTTCTTTGGTAAAATGTGGAGTGAACCTAGTCTTATAGGTATGGCTTATGCATATGAACAAGCAACTAAACATAGAGTTGCACCAATTCTAATTAAATAACTATAACCAGTGACTACTCCCCATCCGAAAGGTGGGGAGTAGTCATATTTATTAAAGTATGCTTGTATTCAGAATTTCTAAAAAAGATTCGTGTAAAGTTATCACCTAAATGAATATGCGACATTCCTTTTTGAAAGACGGGTGCAGACGTAATCAAATCTTTCAATGTCATTGCTTGAATTGGGAATGGAAGCCCCTATTGGAAGATCAAGGCGGCTTAAGAAGATTTCTTTGGTCAAAGAAAAACCACCAGGATGGGTCCCGCCTATACCAGACTCTGCTGAAAAATCGAGATAGCTTTTCTTCAACCTTTCTGCTCCCTTATTTTATATTCATCATTTTATGTAAAAAAGCGGGAGAGATGATATTCTGGTGTCAGTCCCCCACTCCGTTAAATCAATAAAGCACAGAAGGAAGCAAGGCAGGAAAATACCCCATTTTTCAGGGAAATCATTTCAGCCACAAAAAATCCACCTTGCTATTTTCGCAAGATGGATTTATATCATTTTTTATGATTCCGACTGGGGGCAGAAAGAGCCGTCCCTCATGCTCCTTATATTAGGTTCCGCAAAAGGTTCGGTAAGGACGAAGTGATTGCGGAGGCAGTTTGGCGTAATCATCCTGTTCGTGCGAATACGCATAGGGGCTTGAAAGAACATCAAGCAGCCGCTCCATCACACTGTAGTCTCCTTTTTCCACTGCAGCTTCCAATGCTTCTTCTACCCGGTGGTTCCGGGGAATGACCGCAGGATTGCTGTTTTGCATCAACTGAGCTGAGGAGACTTTCGATTCCTCCTGCCGACCTAGTCTCGCCTGCCACCGCTCATTCCACTGAGTAAATTCTTCGGTTCCAGACAGAACCGTATCTTCATGTTTATTAAACGTTAAAGCGCGGAAGGTATTCGTATAGTCTGCACGATTCTTCTGCATCATACCAAGAAGGTCTTCAACAAGGGATTTATCCTCCGGCTCTTCATTAAATAGTCCAAGTTTCGCTCTCATTCCGGCGAGCCAATGAGTGTCGTACAACGCAGAAAAATCTGAAATCGCACCCTCAGCCAGGTCGATAGCTTTTTCCTGATTTTCATCGAGAAGAGGCAATAAGGTTTCCGCAAATCGCGCGAGGTTCCACCCGGCAATCATCGGCTGATTGCCATACGCATAGCGGCCTTGAACATCAATGGAACTGAATACCGTTTCCGGATCATACGTATCCATAAAGGCGCACGGGCCATAATCGATCGTTTCTCCGCTAATGGTCATGTTGTCGGTGTTCATCACTCCATGGATAAAGCCAACGAGCTGCCATTTGGCAATGAGTGCGGCTTGGCGCTTGATCACTTCCTGAAGGAGCGAAAGATAGCGGTTTTCATCCGCTTCAATGTCTGGATAATGACGCTCTAATGCGTAGTCAGCCAATGCCTGGAGCCCCTTCCCGCCTTCCCAATTTGCCGCAAATTGAAACGTGCCAACACGCAAATGACTGGCCGCCACACGGGTTAAAACCGCACCTGGCAGTCCCGTTTCGCGGCTGACCGTCTCACCGGTTGTTACAACGGCCAGACTGCGGGTGGTAGGAATACCGAGCGCATGCATCGCTTCGCTGATGATATATTCACGCAGCATCGGCCCAAGTGCGGCCCTTCCGTCTCCTCCGCGGGAGAAAGGCGTCCGGCCTGAACCCTTGAGCTGAATATCAACCCGTTCACCATGGGGCGTGATCTGCTCGCCAAGCAGCAAAGCCCGGCCGTCCCCTAGCATCGTAAAATGCCCAAACTGATGACCTGCATACGCCTGGGCAAGCGGCGAAGCGCCTTTCGGAACCCGGTTACCCGCAAATACTGCTGTGCCCTCCCCGCTTTGCAGCGCTTCGGCGTTTAATCCTAATGATGCCGCCAGCGAATCATTGAGCATAACCAGCTTCGGTGAGCGTACAGGATTCAGGTCTTGACGCGCAAAAAAGGATTCCGGCAGACGGGCATAACGATTATCGAAGTTCCATCCTGTTTTGATCGTTTCTTTTTTCTGTGTCATCATATCCCCCTTCTTCTGCTTTTGTCTTTTTGTTTCCGAATATTTTTTTACATACACATAAATCACGGCATTTCATTCTAACGCAAGGCAGCCCCGATTAGTGTCTGCTTCTTCTAAGTCATTATACCCTTTCCAACTATGGATGACGCCCTTTAAATGAACTGAAATAAAAAGCAAAAAAGATCGCCTCTAATAAAGTAATCTTTTACAGCAAATCCTTGCCGGTAAGGATTTGCAAGGGTTTTTGTTGTATCATTCCTGGTGCGTCCAAACCAGCGATCTCTTGGTCATCAAAACGGCTTCCTTTATTTAGTGCGTATCGATGACGTTTCATCAAATTGTTAGTGCGAACCAAGCAGCAGCACATAATCCTTTTACAGCTTATTCAGCCGGTCTTGGACCTGGATCCATGCCGCTGTTTTGCACTGTCATAATGGGGCGGACAGTCATCTCACCATTTACCCGAACTTGACAAGATAAACGTATATGATCATCAACCAATCCCTTTTCATCAAATGCTTTTTTTTCGATATTGGTTAAATCATCAAAGTTGCCTTCCAATATTTCTACTCGGCACGTTGTACATCTGGCTTTGCCGCCGCATCGATGCAGGATATCTACACCATTATCTTCTAACGCCAGCACCAGCTTCTTTCCTGTTTCAACTTCAAACGTGTCCAGCCCTGAAACCGTTAATTTGGGCATATTATCATCTCCTGTTAGAAAAAAATTTTAATTGTTACTAATAAAATCGACTTAATTAAAGAATTTATGCAAAGCTGTTCCAATCCTTACTAATTCCATCTTTCATTATCTTCGCCAATTATACCGGGTACCTGGGTTTTTTTCACCTTCCAGTGATTTTCCCGTTAACACAAGCGGAATTGCTCCAGGCAGGGACAAAGCAGCAGGAGCACCGTCTGATATTTTTAAAAGTGTTCCTTTTGGGACAAATGGATACAACTCTTCAATATGGTCATTCAACAAGCGAAAACAGCCCCCTGACACACTTCTCCCGACCGAAGAAGGCTTGTTTGTTCCATGTATGGCTACTTGTTGTTCCAGTACAAGCCCTCTAGTGCCAAACGGGGAGCCTGGACCGTTCGGTTCCACTACTCTTTCTGTTACATATGAAGAGGAAAACGGCATTCCGTTTTTTCCTGTAGCTGCCGAATAAACAGCAATCGGTCTGCCATGAAAGGAAAGCGCCAATTTGTGCACACTTGGATAAACGAGAATTTCCACCAGTCCTTTTCGAGCATCAAGAGAATTACCTGCTAAAAAAAGAGTATAGCTTCGGCTCGTTCGTTTGTATGTCATTCCTTTAGGAACATACGAAATCCAGTTATTAGGATACGACCTCGCTAACTCCTCAAGCGAAACAGGATAGCGTTTTTTTTCTCCATAAAAATGCACAATCGCGCTGTTTACAACGAGCCACTCCACATGCTTTCGATTCGTTACATCAACCGGCAGCAATGCGCCGCCTTTTTGAGCAATGTTCGTTCCCTGCTGTGAAACTGCTTTTCCCTCGTACACAGGTCCAGAATCATGTATTGCTTTAGAGGCATCGGCAGCGTTTTCTTCCGTGAACGTGTCTGTAAAGTGAAAAAAATAATGATCTAAAACAAATGTGGTATACAAAAGAAATAAACAAGAGAAAAAGATCAGTAAAGCCAGCAATCTTTTACTCGATTGCCCCTGTTTTGCTTTTGATTCTGCATTTCTTACACGTATATGGAGATTTTGAGGTTTCTTCACCTTTCTCGCCTCCTGCTTCTTTTAATGCCGGTGCATGAAGATCCTGCCGGCGATAAAATGAAGCCCGGCTATGTTCCTTACACACTCAAACTTGTTTTAAAGCAGATCGATGACTCACAAACCGCTCCGAAGTAAATGAAGATTTTTTCTTCCTTATCTTGTTTACTTCGCTTATTTTTTCTTCGTTTTTTCGTGAATGATCACTTCTTTTATATAAAGTGCCTTGGCCCTTAAGTTGATTTTCACTGCTATACATGTTCCGAGTTTTCATTCTTTATAATGAACAAAATTATATCATCAGTTCTTAATAAAGAACAACAAAATATCATTTCCCCCTGCGTTTTAAATAAAAAGTCAGTATCGTTAAACACAAAAAAATCCCCTCAAAAAGAGACGATTTTGAAAAGTTCATTTGATCATGAGAGCTTTTTTCTGTCCTATTAAGTTTTGTTGTCTCTTTTTCTAAGATGAAGTGGAATCGCCCTATTTTTCATCAATTTTTTTCAAAAACAGATTCTTTTATTTATTGATAAATCAACGTTTTCATCCGTACTTTGATCGAATTTTATGTTAAACCAACACTTTTGGGCTGGCGATTATAAATAGAACACATATCGATCAAATGGAATTGAACTTTCGTGGTGCTGGGCGACCATATGTTGAGGTTTATGAATCGAATAATCTGGCTGCGCCATCGAAAGTTTCGCCAACTTTTTAAAAGATGGTCTTGTAACTATATTTGTCCGGTAGGCTGATTGATTTGTCCCCGGGATTCTCATTTGATTCAGAGCATGAATCATTTGGTCAGCTGTCTTTATTCCTAATCCATGTCCGAAATACGTACCATCTCCTAGAACAACGGCATTTTCTCCTCTCCACTGAGGGGTTGGCGGATCGAAGTCCGGATTTTCAAAATAGACGACATCTCCAGGCAAAAAATGGCCTGTATACGCTGCTTTTATCCCGAGGTCAGGATCCGCATGCCAGCTGTATAAATAGATGTTTTGAAATAGGCGGTTAAATAAGGATTCACCTATAACGTTTAGAACCGCATGATAATAGATAATGACCTTTGCCGTGGCACATTCAAACGCATATTGTGAGCTGTTCATGTAGATATCTTGAATCGCTTCTGATGGTTTTACACCAAGACGCAGCAGGAATCCGCCGGTACGTGTCAAATCCCAGTATTGAGGATTACAACGGGAGTTTGCAAATACTTCAAACTCCATCATGCTTTGATTCATGGCTCTTGCACTTACTATGATATTTTTTCGTAACTCAAGCTCAAATGATAATTCGTCTATAGATCGATACGAGTAAACGACTGTATCTTCATTCATCCGTTGAATGATCATACTTTCAATGTTGCCAGACGGCCACCTGTCACTTTGTTGAAAGGGCATCCCTGATAGTTGAATCATACTATACCTCTTTCCAAGTTCGAGTATTAATTCTATTACCTAGAATATTCAAGCATCGTTTTAATGTGCAGCTTTCACAAATAAAAAAATCGGTCCTTTTTTAAGTTGAACCCTGTCGTTCGGTTACTCCAAGAACTTGGATTGTTAATCCTTATACCATCATTTGCGATTCTAGGACTAAGAACATTGACCATAGATTCATCCTATAACCAAGCTGCTAATGATCTGCACCGCTTCCTGCTTCAATATTCATACTGGTCCATTATCAAAAAGGACAAGGTACTGGTGACTAAACTTCGTGAAGCGGCTAATGAACCGCTCTCCAGCTACTTCAAACAAGCCTGTAGTCTTTCCGTTTATTCTCGGCATTTAATCATTAATGAAGTAATAGATTCGCAATGAGTTGCTCACCCTTGCCACTCTCACTACGTTCGATTGGCGCATCTTTTTCCCTTTTGAGGTTTTTGCCCAATTATATATATCTTTATAACGATGACCTCGAACTAACCGCACCACTAAAACATTCTTCTACTACATTTAGGACGATTTTAGGCTATTTAATAAAAAGGTTGAGAGCTACATGGTGATCTATTATGCTTCTAAAGTGATATATTACTAATATGTGGGAGTGAATATATTGAAGGATTATTTTGTTCCAAATGCTATTATTGCTTGCATAGATTATTTTTCATTCGGACTACTAAAAATGAGTGGCTAGCTTTGAAGACATTAGATTTTTATATTTAGGATTTGAACCTATTGGAAGATGTAGGTACTGTAGCTTTAGCGATAGAACAGCAGAATTGTTTCGGATTAGTCCCTAAAATCGGGTTATTTAATAAATACGGCTGCTGATTTAATTGAGCGGAGATTGATGGGAGTTTAAAATCACCGGAGCTGATTAAAGATTGGCTAAAAACCACTATAAAAGGAATCCGATAACTATGAAAAAACAAACGGTTAAAGTCATTGTTTTAGGAAGCTTAATTGCCGCATTAATTGCGGCTGCATCCCTTTATTATTTCAGTGCTGCTTTTCCATCGACACCGGAGCAAGATGAAATTGCCGATGAAAACAATGAAGCTGCTGAAAAAAGAGCTGATTTTTTTAATACTGCAAAAAGCATTGAAGAAGAATTCCCTTCGAATATGGACGAATATTCAGTAAGAGAGGCCATTCATTTTATGTCCCATCAGAAAGTAAAAGCGGATGAAAAACGTGGCGCTTTGCAAATAACACCTGAAAGAATTGACCGTTTAATGGAGGTGGTATTCGCCAACCAAGATACATATAGAAATGCAGACGTATATTTGAGCATTTTGAACCGATGGAAAGCCGGAGATTTCAGAAATGCTGACCAAGACCATAACACCGTATGGCAACTTTTAGACGGCGAGGTAGGTAAAGCTACGGGAGTATTGGCGCCATATGAAGAAGAAAAATATATTGAAAGAAACTTTGAATGAATTATTGTAGGTACCCCTTAAAACAAGGACCGCCTAGGACTCGGTTTTTCACCGAGTACCTAGCTTTTTATCCTCTGCTACATTGCTCACATTGTCATTAAGAATGCAAAAGTCGTTGCTTTTTATATACGTTTCTGGCCGCTGGTTTTGCCGGCAATCATTTATTTTCCCATAAAAACGGCCCCTCCAATTGTTAAACTAACAGTTGGAGGGACCGTTCAATCGCAGATAAAAGGATTTCTCTTTATCCTGCTTTATGGATGTCTATTTTTTTCCCTTCTTTACGCCACTCTTTAAATTCAGCTGCTGCGGTAAAAAGAACATCTGTGGACGAGTTAAGGGACGTTTCAAACGAGTCTTGCAACACACCGATGATAAAACCTACACCAACGACTTGCATAGCAATATCAGCCGGGATTCCAAAAAGACTGCATGCCAGCGGAATCAGTAATAAAGATCCGCCGGCAACACCGGAAGCACCGCAGGCACATACAGCTGCCAGCATGCTCAGGATAATGGCCGTAGGAATGTCCACTTGAATGCCAAGAGTATGAACCGCTGCAAGTGTCAATACAGAAATCGTAACAGCGGCACCGGCCATATTGATCGTTGCACCTAATGGAATAGAGACTGAATAACTATCCTTATCCAAACCTAAATCTTCACATAATCTCATATTAACCGGAATATTTGAAGCCGAGCTGCGTGTAAAGAACGCTGTAATTCCGCTTTCCTTTAAGCACTTAAACACAAGCGGATAAGGGTTTTGGCGGATCACTGCGAACACAATGATTGGATTAACAACCAGCGCCACAAAAACCATACAGCCAATCAACACGGCAAGCAGCTTCCCATAGCTGAGCAGCGACTCAAGTCCATTTGTTGTAATCGATTCAATGACTAGACCCATGATTCCCAGTGGCGCAAACTTAATCACCCATGCAACCATTTTCGATACCGCATCCGAAAAATTCGAAATGAGCGTTTTTGTTGTGTCAGCGGCATTTCTTAGCGCCAAACCAAGAACAATCGCCCAGGCTAAAATCCCGATATAGTTCGCATTCACAAGCGCATTTACCGGATTATCAACCACGTTCAGCAGTAATGTCTTCAAGACTTCCGTCACACCGGTAGGAGGCGTAACACCTTCAGCGCCCTCTGCAAGCGATAAGCTGACAGGAAAAATAAAACTGACAATAACGGCGATTAAGCCTGCCAAAAACGTTCCTAAAAGATATAAGCCAATAATCGATTTCATATTTGTCTGGTGGCCGCTTTTGTGCTGAGCAATGGCCGACATAACCAGGACGAGTACCAAAACAGGCGCAACGGCTTTTAAAGCACCCACAAATAAAGAGCCTAAAATGGCAACTGGTTTTGCTGCTTCCGGAATCGTGACAGCCAGGATAATACCAATAATCAAACCTATAATGATTTGTTTGACCAGGCTTACCTGATTCCACTTCTGCAGTATACTTTTCATACATGTTCCCCCATTAGTTTAAGATAAAATTATAACATTGCTCCTGTTGAGCTATTCCTTTCCTATACCCTGATGATAGAAAGAAATCTATTACAAATAGATACGATTGAATCATAGCCGACTTTTATTAAATATGTACCAACCTCAACCTCTCTCCAACTTATTCCACCTGAAAAAGACAACTGTCTTTCTAATAAATAGTATTATAATATTTTTTCTGTATATTACAATACTATTTATATTATTAAAAAATGTTGTAATACTTAGAACATTCTTATAAAAACAAACCTAAACAATATATGTATCGAAAATTCCTTCCGGGTCGGTTACTTTTTTAAAAGAATGTATAACTCCCTGGAATATAAAGGCTTTATGAATAGATGTCCACCTCGGTGACACATGTTTTCATATCTATAAGAAAAAGCCTCCATCTCATTGTTCAAAAAAACTGCCCATTTTCTCAATAAACTCTTTTACATCGCTTTTATTACACCTTTTATGATTTCTTCTTTCTGCTTTTTATACTCTTCCTTTTCTGTATTTACATCTTCTAGTCCGCTCATCTTTAAAATATGTTCTACGTCTTTGTAGTCTAATTTTGGCGTTTCTTCATCTTCAATTTCTTCGATCACACGGTTAATTTCTTCATATACATTGGAGAGTGTTGACGTGTTTAGTTGATCACCTATTACGTCTTTTACAATTTCCTCAAAAGCGGTTTTATCCTCTTTTGCAGTCATCTTCTATTCACCATTTAATACTTCCTCTACGAACTGATGATCAGGCTCGTGTGCTTTGCCTGCTGAATATAGAATGTGGCTGACATCCGCAGCATTATCGGTGAAACAGGGAAAAAGAAGCCCTGCTACTGGAGCATCGAGATTGATGACAGGATCTATCACAACATTGTACTTGAATTCCTTCCCGATATAGTCAAAAAGCAATTCTTTTTTTGGTTCTTGCGTTTTATTTATACTGCATAAAATAAATAAATGGGAGTAAACGGCATCTCGTTCACTCTCCTCAGCCTCTTCGCTTGGGCGTTTCATTGGCTTCACATATTCTCCTCGAATGAATGTCACGACAATATCCATTTCATATTGCCGGTCTTTAAGTACTTTTTCAACAATTAACCCATGGTTTATATGCTATGATTGAATGAAACAAGTATGAAAAGATACTAGGAGGACACTCACCATGTTAAAAAAACAAATGGAACTATACATATCAAAAGCTTTAAGTGGGAATAAGGTTGAATTGTTTAAAGAGGAAAAGGAATATGCAGAAAGACATCACTTGACAAATGATTTTACTATAGTAGAAAAAGAAAATAGTACCCGTTTTACTGATGCTTATATCGAGCGCAGTAATAAAGAAAACGAAGAATTGATTTCGGAAGAATCCGCTGCATTTTTATCACAACCCCTTGAATACCTAAAAATCAATAAAAGCGAATTCCTTTACTTCGAATCTTCATGGTTTGAATTAATCGGAGTTGAGACACTTTCATTGGAAGTAGATGATGTGTTCGGAACATACAATGCCTTGCTTGGCTTGAAATTTCAGAAGAAAATGGGGAATGTGTTAAAGGCTTACTTAAATAATGAACTCCAAGGAGAGATTGGAACATACAGTTTAATGTTCAACCACGATGATGGACTATGGGATGTCAATTTTTCCTTGAATAGTGTAGAAGGATTTAAGGAAGAGATGTCTTTAGGCGATGCTTTAAGCCTCACCTATCAATTTCTGTTTATTCTTGTTGAAACAATCGAAGAAGATAATTAAGTAATTATAAACAGCCCCCACCAACTAAAGATGGGGGCTGTTTTGTGTTCCTTATTCAACAAAAGCCACCCGTTTATTGAATAAGAACATCAAAAATGAAATATTATTTGCTGTCTTTTTTATGAAGGTGCGCAGCGCAAAGGAAGTATTTCGCGTACTTGAACTCCCCTCCGCTGTTAAATTAAGCTTATACAGGGTGATTCCTCCTGCTCTGTTTCTGCCGCATTTATAATTCCGCCGTCAAAGATACCAGTTAATTCTTGATCAATCATATAATTCTTAAAAGTAAACAACACACAACGGTTGTGTTTCATTTGCCATTTGTTTGTTCTACATCTTGAGGATAACTTCATTCCATTAGTTCGCTTTCGTAAGCTTCTTTAGGTAACACGAATTGTGCAGACTCAATTTCAGTAAAATCTATTTTATAACTCATCTGTTTTGGATAACGATCTAATATACTGACAGAATCCGGCCTAATTGGCCGAGCCTCAAACGTCACTGATTGAATAACTCCATTTTTTTCTATAACTATTAATGTGGTTTTATGTTGCTTGCTAAGAAGCGTTCCACGAAAATCAAACTCTTCAAAAGAGTCAAAGATTGCACGAAAAGTTGTTTTATCGCCATCCTTGATTCGCTCTACTTTATCAGCCTCATTCAAAATTTCTCGAATCCATTCAAATGGGTGATACAGAGGGGTGAGTTCTTCGACAAAACGAGAGTTGATATCATTTTGTAACCATTTACCACCGGAATCAATAAAAATTTTCTCATCCTCAAAAAAAACTTGAAATTGAAACGTTGAATCGTCCGAAACAACAGACGTGAGGTTAAATTGACTGTTTCCTTCAGACCAATCTCCAACCTCTGTTGTTGCTTTTACCCCATCGAATGTATATATACCATTGATTTCATAATCTTTTGTTTCCCACTCTAACGTTCGATCGCGCCAAATATTCCATTCATAATCCATTTTTGAAGGTATTAGCCAAAAAGAAAGGGACATACCCATAATCAAAGCTAGTATCAGAATAAAAATTTGTTTTACTGGTCTATAAGTAACCATTTAAATCGTACCCTCCACTTTGTTGCCAGTAGCCCTTTTTTCGTTCTCCACTAAATTCAAGGCGATCAACCCATTTAACTGATTTATACCCATACATATCTGGATGATAGAGACGACATGGATAGCCTTGGGCTGGTTTCAGAAACTCACCATCCATTTCGTACACAAGCAGAGCCTCTTCATCTATTAACTGGGTAGTTAAAAATGAATCAAAATATACCTCATCGCCTGAGTAAGCGGTTACAAATTTACCTTTAGCTTCGAGACCATAGGCATCAAATAAATCTTTTAGGAGAACACCTTTCATTTCGACGTTCCTCACACTCCAACCCGTAACACAATGAAAGTCATCAATTATAGTAGTGGATGGAAGATGCAATAAATCAGTGTAACCAATACTCTCCTTTTTATTAATCAAACCATCGATCGTTAAGGACCATTCGCGATCTTCATAACGAGGAAAATCGTTTGTCACATTATAAATTCGAAAGTATCCTCTTCGTTTATTTTCTGCTTCAGTAACATTTAAAATTGGTGTCAGCCACTTGAACCAGCTCCCAATGAGAAGGAACAGAAATGCTAAACTAAAAAGCTTTAAAAAATCACGACGTTCGAGCATATTTTCTTCAATGATTGGCGGCAATGCAGCTCGTCTTTTCCACCATGCCGGCCAGGGAAGGGATACGTTAAAAAGGTGGCCAATTGTATGTGTTAAAACCCAAGGCAAAAATAAAAATGTTGTCCAATCGTGAATGACGACTGCGACATTTCGAACCTCTGCCAGCAAATAAGCTTGAAAATACATAAGTAATCCCGAGGCCATCCACATCAAAAAGAACAGAAGATTAAGAATGAAATTGAATTTTTTAACTGGAGGCTTTTTTAGTAAATACCGACCTATCCTATATAGACTGTAAAGGACCAGTCCGCAATAAAAACAAGCGGTGAGCAAATGAAATTGAACAAGTGGAAAACCAATTTGATTAAACCAAGTCCTCGTTGCAACAATATAAAGACAAAGTCCTGACAAGAGCATGAAAATAAAAAAAACGCCATGAATCAAATGGATTATCCGTAGCCACTGCATGACTTAAGCCACCTTCCCTTAGCATTTATAATGAACATCTTCAGCCAAAAAAGCAGCCGCTTGTGTAAGTACTTTCTCTAAAACGTTTCAAACATTGTACTATTTATCTCTTTCTGCGTCCATTTCGTATCAGCTTAAAGCTTACAAAACGAACCTTCCCTTAATGAAGGAGAAGGCTTGTTTTTTATTTGATCATGATTCACCTTCTTCACTTCAACAGATTCGGCTAGTAAGCGCTTCAAACACCACTACATATAAACAGGAATATGCAGGTGCGCGAAGATATATCGATTAAATTAAACAACCACTCAATTTTTTGAGTGGCTTTTCATTAACATTGTTTTTATTCCTTATTATCAATTATCCTCACAAAAGTCTTCTATAGATAAACCTATTAATCCAAGAAACCTGTTACGAGCTTTTAGAAAGTTGACTGAAGAAGCAAACTTACCTCGTATTCATTTTCATGATCTAAGACATACACATGCTGCCTTAATGATCTTTCAAAATGAACCAATGAAGTTAATCGCTGACAGACTTGGACACAGCAAAATCACGACTACAATGGATACGTATGGCCATTTATTGCCCAACATGCAACAGGATGCATCTGACCGATTGGATCAAACAATTTTTGGTTCTCCACCATCATATTAATTGTTGCCAAACGGATGCCACGGTTAAAAAAATACAAAAAAAGACCACTCCCGAAGAAGTGATCTTTTCGTAGAGAAACCGTGTTCCTGACGCTCTCTCAAGGGTTTTAACACCCAATGATTCCTACTGGGTTCGAACCAGCGACCTCTACCCTGTCAAAGCGAAAGACGCGGTTTTCTTAATTTTAAATGTGATAGGTCAGACCTAACTTATCTGAAAAACATTGATACAGCAGGGTTTACTGAAATATCAAATATGGATGAAAAAACAGCTTCAAAACGCTGGGTAGGTGATAAATCGTATAATTCTTACAGGTCAAACAGACTTTCTTGTCGTATAATAGGCATAGGGAGTCTTCCTCCGATCTCGAGAGTTTGTGTCGTTACTTACTCTTTTCGACATTTGGGGAGGTACTCCTTTTTTTATTGGCTGAAAGCCGTGTCTGGCATGGGCTCAGAATTATGAAATTGATTCAATTAGTAATGGAACTTCCTATTTTATCGTTTTTATGGATATCTTCCGTTCCTGCATCCAAAGCAGTCTTGTAATATGAACATTTATGCTCGATGACTTCCCTTGTGTTTCTTAGTTCTTCCATCTGTGCCTCTACACTAGCTTTTCGTTCCATAAACATGTCGTATCTTTGCTGCAGAGTAGCATCTCCTTCAGAGCACCAATCAATGAAACTTTTAATTTCCTTAATAGGCATCCCGGTGGCTTTTAAACATTTAATTATTTTTAAAGCGCCGATATCGGATTCTTTAAACAATCGTGTTCCGCTGGGTGTCCGTTCTACAAAAGGCATAAGTCCTTCCTTGTCGTAGTATCGCAAGGTATACACGGTAAGATTCAATTCTTTCGCAGCTTCGCTGATAGAATATGTTTTCATCATTTATCTCCCCTTTTGCACTATCTATACTTCGAGTTAACTTTAGAATTTGCGGAAATCTTATCATGGTAGTTGCTGAATGTCAAAATCAAATCATAGGAAAAGTAAAAATAGACTCTGTTTAACGGGGATCTGCTTACTAAAAAAAGAATGCAGCTAGCTACAGGGCTATATTGATAGATGATATGAAACCTGTATGGGCAGGAATCTTTTAAAAAATATAAGCTATCCACTTGACCTAGAGTTAACTATAAGGATTAACATTGTTTTGCAAGGGGAAAAAGCAGGAATAGAAATGAATGAAAAAATTTTTAAACTGATTTATTCATTTAGACCTGGTACAAGCACATTCTCTTGAAAAATATGAATTGTAGGAGGATTTTTTTATGGTAACTGCTAAAGCACGAGCTGTCGACGGTCCAGACAAACCGTTTCGAGCAGCCGAAATTAAACGACGCGATCTGGACTTGCATGATATTCTGATTGAAATTAAGTATGCAGGCATATGCCATTCGGACATCCATACTGCTCATGGCGAATGGGGACCCGTGAACTATCCTCTCGTACCTGGACACGAGATTGCGGGAATCGTCACGGATGTAGGAGCCGAGGTCACAAAGTACAAGGTCGGTGACCGGGTAGGGGTCGGGTGTATGGTTGACTCCTGCGGCGAATGTGAGAACTGCCGTAAAGGAGAAGAACAATACTGTCTTAAAGGAAATGTCCCTACCTACGCTGGTGTTGACAAATACGGCGAACCAACTCAAGGCGGCTATTCTACCCACATTGTCGTAACTGAGGATTTCGCAGTCAGAATTCCTGACAGCATTGAGCTTGACGCCGCAGCACCATTACTTTGCGCAGGCATTACAACATATTCGCCACTGAACCACTGGGGAGCTGGTCCAGGCAAAAAAGTAGCGGTTGTTGGTATGGGCGGTCTTGGCCACGTGGCCGTTAAAATTGCACATGCGATGGGTGCGGAAGTCACTGTTCTGTCACAAACATTAAGTAAAAAAGAAGATGGCTTACAATTTGGCGCAGAAAACTACTATGCCACAAGCGATCCAGAAACATTCGAGAAGCTTGCCGGAACCTTTGACTTAATTATTAATACGGTAAGTGCAAAAATCGATATTAATGCTTACTTCTCACTGTTAACGCTGGATGGTACTCTAGTAAACGTTGGTGCGCCTGCAGAGCCATTGTCAGTAAATGTGTTCTCTCTCATCGGTCATCGCCGTTCATTTGCAGGTTCGATGATTGGAGGCATCCGTGAGACTCAGGAAATGTTGGAGTTCTGTGCAAAACACAATATTGTTCCTAAGATTGAAGTCATTTCGGCCGACCAAATTGATGAAGCCTACGAACGCGTCTTAGCTTCAGATGTGAAATATCGATTCGTGATTAACACTAGCACAATCTGAGTTGCGTAAATGATAATTTCTACTGGTAATTTCGAGAGTATCTCACAATTTAAATACAAAAACACCGCCTGAATTTTATTGAGGGCACTGAAAAACTTGCGTTTTTACATTCTTAATTGTTTTCAAACGAAAATAGGCAGCTTTCTGTTCGGTTTTGAACAGAAAGCTGCCTATTTCCTTTCATTTTTTTATTCTTTTTCCTTTAGGGGTCCTGCCGACAAAACGCGGATATTATACACTAAGCAAATTACAACCTAAAAAAAGTCGAATTCCTGTGCGCTAAGGAACCGACTTGTTAATTTGGTTTGTTAAGCTAAAGCCCCCGTTAGCCATCCATGCAGCGCAAGCATTGCACCACAGATTATGTAAGGCAACTCGTTCTTACATGGGAGTTTAAGTGTACCACTTCACAAAGTTACATCGATTTTAACATATATACAGTGAAACTTTTCTTACTCACATTTCATTTTATATCAAATAGAGCACCTCCCAGAAAAAAGGTACTCTATACACACGAATCATTGAACTCCTTGTTATTCTTCTCCGCTAAACTCTAAAATATTTAAACCCTCGGATGCCTCTGGTGCTTCAAAAAATTTAGTAACATGAATAAACACCGCTTCCGTGTCAAAAGCTGCTCTTTCTGGTTGTTCGATACGCCTTTGTGCAATTTGACGTAAGCATTGCTCGTTATTTAGATTAAGGAAAATTAGTTGATGGCTTGCATTGACCTCTGACGCCATATCCAAAAACCACTTTCGCAGTTTTTGAGTGTTAGCTGGAAAATCCATCACTACATCTGTACCGACACTTAATATGTTTTGGACATGCTTTTTCACCAACGGCTTGAGCTGCGCTGAGAATTTTAGATAGTCCTCAAATGATGCAATCTGATTGGGATAAAGAGATGAAAGCCATTCATCCTCAGACAACAGTACCGCATGTTTATCTATCGCCAATTGTTTTGATTTAGTTGATTTTCCAGCTCCCATTTTTCCACAGAAAAAGTATAGAGTCCCCAATTTTTCATATTTTTTAACCCCCGCAATTATTTTAGTTTAAACTTTTTACTTCGTTAGTTCCCCTAGATATTCTCCTCTTATTAATATTTAGACGTTAAGATTTATATCCAGTTTACTTATTCTACCGATTTCGTTTATTTTCCTTTTTTAACAAACCTGCTCCGTTAGCTGAATAAGAAAAGGCTGCCGAAATGACAGCCGAGATATTAAATAAAAGCACCCCGTTAGCCATCCATGCAACACAACCACTGCACCACAGATTATGTAAGGAAACTCGTTCTTACATGGGAGTTGAACAACTCCGTGGCTTATTTAAACTATTCATAATTTCCTTTGGATTAGAGATACCGTTCTCAATAAAAATAGTTTCCCAATCCATAAACAATTTCATATAAGCTTCTTCATTGATATTTGAATTTAGGTGGGCTACTAGGCATACATCCAATCTAAGCTTTGACCCTGAGCATAAACTGGTTAAAAGTCTAATTTCAATAAGGAGTGAACCTCGAATGAATCCCTGGGGTCTTCAAGATTGTCTGTATCATTTCACGTATTTGTGGCTTAGTAACGGAGACAATTTCTGGTTTTTTTTAACGACTGTCGGGGAGTCAAGAATTTATGGCTATAGGTTTTTCGGCGGAAGATGGAATCCTTATTCGGTTGCTTTAAGTGATATTGTTTCCTTCTATTGTTCTCCTCCGACTCCAACTCTATATTAAAACACTGCGCCTGACCTTCGTAATCGTATCGTTCAGTTTTAGTTAAATAAGAAAAAAGACCGCCGCAGTGACAATCATCTTGTGCTCAAGCACCCGTTAGCCTACATTAAAAATTCAATTTGTTATTTATTCTAGGGTTTGTTAAAGTAATCCTTCTTAAAGTAAACTGACCCTTTAGTTGGGGAAGAAAAAAGACCGGCTGGAACAGCAGCTGGTTCTTAAACTCTTGCCCCCGTTAATTGAATAAAGAATTTATATCTTTTATGTTTAATCCTTTTTTGATTCATTAGTTGCAGGGACTGTACCCATTTATCCGTAAACTAATTGTTTGGCAGTTGCAAACTGTGCCATCCGCTTACATCGCATTGGTCATGTTTATTCAAACTCACTGCCGTCACAGTCCCATCCGATTTAAGACCGATTGTATGAGCATTCCCCGTGTTCGTCGCCATATGAACATTACCAGCCGCGACCGAAACAATTTCGTGCCACTCGCTTACGTCACATTGTCCATATTTATTATCACCAACAGCCATCACCATTCCATCAGATTTAGTCCCAACGGTATGACGAGCCCCCGCTTCTATGGTATATTTAGCCAAATTTTTCACTTTTAACTCCGCTTCTTTCGGTGAATTGTAAACCATATTTTACCTACCTGAAAACAAGACCTATTTTTTAATTGTATCACTTTTGCTTGTTATGCTAACCTGCTTCGTTAGTTAAACAAGAAAACCTACAATATCCTTGAACGAGCCCTTCTTTTAAGTATGTTATCGAAAAGCCTTTTACTCAACAGTATTGGTCTATTGCTTAAATTACTGCATTCCGCAAAAATCAACAATAGTGTTTAACAGAGCCTAAAAATAAAACGACTAAAAGAGTTTGGATTAATTCCAAACTCTTTTTCGATAAAAATATTTTACAATCTTGAACCTAATTTTCTCCTTTATCCTGACGCTCATAATTGCTATTATGGGTGATTTTGCTTTGTATGTATTTTAGCCCTTTAATAAGAGTATTTAAATGTTACAAGCCTGTATTTGGCAATTAAAAAATGGTTCTTACGTCTTTTTGGTGAATCGGTATATGTAACAATTAATCTGGTTTGTTTTAGTTTTTTGAAATAGTATTTTTCAAAGG